>NZ_JAKUSO010000019.1:0-55580 GCF_022449305.1 Oceanibaculum sp.
CAGCGACGGCCTGTCCTCGCGGATCAGCTCCGGGAATTTCGCCTCGATCGCCTGGTTGCGCCGGAACAGCGCGTCATAGGCGGCGTCGGTGATCTCCGGCGCGTCTTTCTGGTTATAGAGCGCATTGTGATGGGCGAACTCCCGCGCCAGCCGTTCCCGCTCCTGTGCGGCCTGGTCCAGGGTCAGCCCATCGACCGGCAGGCTGGACGTGTCGGCAGTATCCTCGGTGTCTGTCATGTCAGGCTCTCAGGAGCTGGCCATCAGGCGGTTCGCGGCGGCGCGCGCCTCGTCGGTGATCTGCGCGCCGGACAGCATGCGGGCGATCTCCTCGCGCCGGTCCGGGTCGCTCAGCGGGACGACGGTGGTGGTCGTGCTGTCGCGCCCGGCGCGCTTTTCCACGCGCAGATGCTGCCCGCCGCGCGCGGCGACCTGCGGCGAATGGGTGACGACCAGCACCTGCAAGCCATCACCTAGCCTCGCCAGCCGTTCGCCAACGGCATCCGCCGTGGCGCCGCCGACGCCGCTGTCCACCTCGTCGAACACCAGGGTCGGCACGGGCGATACCTGGCTCAAGACCACCTTCACCGCCAGCATGAAGCGCGACAGCTCGCCGCCCGAGGCGATCTTGTTGATCGGCCCCGGTGCCTGGCCCGGATTGGTTGCGACCTCGAAGGCGACGCGATCCATGCCCTGCGGCCCCCATTGCGCCTCCGGCAGCGCCTCGATGCGGGTGGCGAAGCGTGCCTTGTCCAGCTTCAGCGGCGGCAGTTCCGTCCCCACGGCCTTGTCGATGCGGCCGGCGGCCTTGCGCCTTGCCTCGCTCAACCGGCCGGCGGCAGCGGAATAGGCTTCGCGCGCCGCCTTCGTCGCCGTTTCCAGCGCTGCCATGCGGTCGCCGCTGTCGTCGATGGCGGCCAGCCGCTCGGCCAGCCGGTCGCGCAGCGCGGGCAGCGCATCGACCTCGACGCCATGCTTGCGGGCGACATCGCGCAGGGCATAGAGCCGGTCCTCCGCCTTCGTCAGTGCCGCCGGATCGGTTTCCAGCTCGCTGGCGACCGATTGCAGCAGGTGTACGGCCTCCTGCGCCTCCGCCGCCGCGCGGTCGAGCGCGGCCAGCGCAGGATCGAGGATCGGGCCGGCCTTGCCGGCGATCCGGCCAAGCTGGCGCGACGCCCCGGCCAGCCCGGACTCAGCCCCCCGCTCGCCGCTCAGATGTTCCAGCGCGGCGGCCATCGCCTCGGCGATCTGCTCGGCATTCATCATCAGGCTGCGCTGCTCGGCCAGCCTTTCCTCCTCGCCCGGCTCGGGGGAGAGCGCGTCCAACTCCTCCACCGCATGGCGCAGGAAGGTCTCGTCGGTGCGGGCCTGTGCCGCGTCCGCCTTCGCCCGGTCCAGCGCCTCGGCGGCCTGACGCCAGGCGGCATGGGCGGTGGCGGTATCGCGCAGCAGCGCTGCATGGTTGCCGAACGCGTCCAGCGCCTCGCGGTGGGTGGCGGGGTCCAGCAGGCCGCGATCATCGAACTGGCCGTGGATTTCCACCAGCAGGTCGCCCAGCCGCCGCAGCAGGCCGACGCTGGCCGGCTGGTCGTTCACGAAGGCGCGGCTGCGGCCATCGGCGGTCAGCACCCGGCGCAGGATCAGCGGTGCCTCTGCCTCCAGCCCCTGCTCGTCGAGCACGGCGAAGGCAGGATGAGTATCCGCCACCTCGAAGCAGGCGGTGACGCTGGCCTGATCTGCCCCGTGGCGCACCAGCCCGCTGTCGCCGCGCGCCCCCAGCGCCAGCCCCAGCGCGTCCAGCAGGATCGACTTGCCGGCACCCGTCTCGCCGGTCAGCACCGACAGGCCGGCCCGGAAATCGAGGTCCAGCCGGTCGATCAGCACGACATCGCGGATGGCGAGGCTGGTCAGCATGCGGGCGTCAGAAGATGTTGCGCAGCCGGCCGAACCAGCCCTTGCTCTCCCGGTTCTCGGCACCGGGACCACCGGCCAGGTTGGCATAGCTGTCCTGGTACCATTCGCTGCCGGGGAAATTGTGCCCCAGCACGGCGGCCGCCTTCTTCGCCTCCTCGGTCAGGCCGAGCGTGTAATAGGCCTCGGTCAGGCGGTGCAGGGCCTCGGGGACATGCGTGGTGGTCTGGTACTCATCGACCACCTTGCGGAACCGGTTGATCGCCGCGAGGTAATGGCCGCGCGTCAGGTAATAGCGCCCGATCTCCATTTCCTTGCCGGCGAGATGGTCGTTGGCGAGGTCGATCTTCAGCCGCGCATCGCGGGCATATTTGCTGTCCGGGAAGCGGCGCACCACCTCGTCGAAGGCGTCCAGCGCCTGCCGTGTCGTGCGCTGGTCGCGGCCGACATCGACGATCTGCTCGTAATAGCTCAGCGCCTTCAGGTAGTAGGCATAGGCGACGTCCGGGCTGGCCGGATGCAGGTCGATGAAGCGCTCCAGCGCGATCACCGCATCGTCATACTTGTTCTGCTGATAGTAGGAATAGGCCGCCATCAGCTGTGCCTTGGTCGCCCAGCTGGAGTAGGGGTGCTGGCGCTCCACCTCCTCGAACAGCGGCGCGGCCTGGAAATAGTCTCGCGCCAGCAGCGAATCCATCGCCTCGTTGTAGATGGTCTCGGCCGGCCGCTCGACATAGGGCTTTTCTTCCTTGTCGGAACAGGCGGCGAGCAGCACGAGGGCGAGGCAGCCGGCAAACCGGGAGGCGCGTAGGAATGACGTCATGATGTCCGGACACGGGTTGCGGTCTATCAGGCCGCGACACACGCGGCACGCCACACTATAGCCCGGCTGGGCGGTGCGCCACAACGATAGCGCGGACTGAAACCGGAAAGTCAGCGAGATAAGAGGCGTTATATTCCGTGCGTGTCATGCCCGGACTTGATCCGGGCATCCAGGGGCGGTGCCCTGCCTAAAACGTCTCAGAACGTGGCCCCTGGATTGCCGGGTCAAGCCCGGCAATGACAAAAGCAATTTGGTGAAATTGTGATTACGCGGAGAGGGCCAGGGCCGGTGCCAGGCCGGCGCTGCCGTCAAGCGTCACCATCTCCCAGGCATCGGCATCGGCGAACAGCGTGCGCAGCAGGCGGTTGTTGAAGGCGTGGCCGGTCTTGCGGCCGCGGAAGCGGCCCAGGATCGGCGCGCCGGCCAGATACAGGTCGCCGACGCAGTCCAGGACCTTGTGGCGCACGAACTCGTCATCGAAGCGCAGTCCGCCCTCGTTCAGGATGCGGTCGCCATCGACCACCACGGCATTGTCCAGCGAGCCGCCCCGGCCGAGGCCGGCCTTACGCATCGCCTCCACCTCATGGGCGAAGCCGAAGGTGCGCGCGCGACTGATGTCGCTCTTGAACACGCCGTTCAGGGCCGGTCCGCGATAGGTCTGGCGGGCAATGGCCTTGCTGTCGAAATCGATCTCCAGCTCGATGGAGAAATCGGTGTCCGGCTCCAGCCGGGCCCAGACATCGCCCTCGCGCACCTCGACGGCCTTCAGCACGCGGATGACGCGGCGCGGCGCTTCCTGCAGGCTGATTCCGGCATTCTCGATCAGCGAGACGAAGGGGTGGGCGCTGCCGTCCATGATCGGCACTTCCGGGCCGCCGACCTCGACGATGGCATTGTCGATGCCGCAGCCGGCCAACGCCGCCATCAGATGCTCGACGGTGGAGATGGTGGTGCCGTCCTTGTTGCCCAGCAGGGTGCACAGGCGGGTATCGACGACATTGGCGTAATGCGCGGGAATGGTCGCTTCGCCCCGGCTGACGTCGGTGCGGCGGAAGACGATGCCGGTATCGGGAGCGGCGGGCAGCAGGCTCAGCACTACCTCGGCACCGGAATGCAGGCCGACGCCAACGCAGGAAACCGGGTTGCGCAGGGTCCGCTGGAGCTGCACGGTACGGGCGCGCTCGCTGAAGGGACGAGAGTCCCCCCGGGCGTCTCCGTGCATGTGGGCGGAGCCGCGAACCTGATCCATGAGTGCCGTGTCGATGCGCATGGGCGCGAAGGCCTTTCGTCCGTGCAGTAAGATAGACTGTCTATTAAGAACTTTTATCAGTCCCGGACGGTTGCCTCAAATCACCTTTTGTAACGAATTGTTACGAGAAAATTGTTTTCTTCCAAAATCTTGGCAGTGGTTTTGGCATTTGTAAAACGGTCCGTCCGGGCGAGGCGGAGTCTCGCCCGGACGGGTGCCGTTCGGCGCTGGGAACCGGTGTACCGGGCAGGGCTGCCCGGCGACCGGCTTAGTTGGCCTGGCGACGCAGGAAAGCCGGGATTTCCAGCATGTCCTCGTCGGCCTGCGAGCTGCGCAGGCGGTCAGCGGAATCGAGCCCGCCCAGGCGCGGCTGTGTGGCCGGCGCGGCCGGCGGCAGCGGAGCGGAGGCACGCGGCGCGGCGGCTGCCGGCATCGCGGGCTTCTGGGCAACCGGCTGCGTAGCCGGCTGGGCCTGCGGCTTCTGCGCTACCGGTGCGGCCTCGCTGTCCTGCCCGCGCATCAGGCCAACGGCCTTCTGGAACAGGCTCGGCGTCCGCTTTTCGGCGGCCGGACGGGCACCATTGGCCATCGCCGCCTCGGCGAACGGATCGGCCCTGCCAGCCGGAGCAGCCGGACGGGCAGCCGGGGTTACCGGACGCGGGGCGATGAACGGCGCCGCCGCCTTGGTCTCGGCAGCAGCCGGAGCCTTGGTTTCAGCCGGAGCGGCCATTTCAGCGGACGCGGCCTCGGCGGTTACCTGCTCGGTCACCTTCGCCTCAGCGGTTTCCGGGGCGGCTTCGGTGGCGCCCAGATCCAGCGTCTCCTCGTCCAGCTTGTAGGCCAGCGCGGTGGCGTGGTTGCCCATGCTGCCGCCCATGCCGCCGGAATTCAGCGGCATGCCGGCAAAGCCGGTGGCCGTGGCGGGCGCCGCCGGGGCGGCCGGAGCGGCAGTGCGGGTGCGCGAGGCGACCACGCTCAGCTGCGGGCGGGCCGCCGGGCGGTTCATGGTCTGCGACTCCGCCTCGATGCCGGTGGAGACGATGGAGACGCGCATCTGGCCTTCCAGGCTGTCGTCGAAGGTGGCGCCGAAGATGATGTTGGCGTCGGCATCGACTTCCTCGCGGATGCGGTTGGCTGCCTCGTCCACCTCGAACAGCGTCATGTCCGGGCCGCCGGTGACGTTGATGAGCAGGCCACGCGCGCCCTTCATCGAGGTGTCGTCCAGCAGCGGATTGTTGATCGCCGCCTCGGCGGCGTCGATGGCGCGGCGGTCGCCCGAGGCCTGGCCGGTACCCATCATCGCCTTGCCCATCTCGCTCATGACCGTGCGGATGTCGGCGAAGTCCAGGTTGATCAGGCCCGGCATGACCATCAGGTCGGTCACGCCGCGCACGCCGGCATGCAGCACATCGTCAGCCATCTTGAAGGCGTCGGCGAAGGTCGTCTTCTCGTTCGCCACCCGGAACAGGTTCTGGTTCGGGATGATGATGAGGGTATCGACATACTGCTGCAGTTCCTCGATGCCGGCATCGGCGAGGCGCATGCGGTGATGGCCCTCGAAATGGAACGGCTTGGTGACCACGCCGACCGTCAGGATGTCGCGCTCGCGCGCCGCCTGGGCGATGACCGGCGCCGCACCGGTGCCGGTGCCGCCGCCCATGCCGGCGGTGATGAAGCACATGTTGGAGCCTTCGAGGTGCTCCAGAATCTCGTCGATGGAGGCTTCCGCCGCCGCCCGGCCAACCTCAGGCCGCGACCCGGCGCCCAGACCCTGGGTCACCGAGGTGCCGAGCTGGATACGCCGCTCGGCGACCGACTGCGCGATCGACTGCGCATCGGTGTTGGCGACCACGAACTCGACCCCGGTCAGGTTCGAGCGGATCATGTTGTTGACCGCGTTGCCGCCGGCCCCGCCGACACCGATCACGGTGATCCGCGGCTTCAGGTCCGGCTCGTTCGGTAGAGAGATATTGATGGTCATACTGCCCTCCGCTTGCTCATACCATCGTTGACAAAAGACTGCGTGAAACCCCTGTTTCCCAGCATCAGAAGTTCTCCCGCAGCCACGACCCGATCCGGCCCATCAGGCCTTCGGGCGCCTCGGTGTCGCCACGCTTCAGCAGCGCGGCGTCGATCTGTTCGTTGACCGCGTAGGTCAACAGCCCGGCGCAGGTGGCGAACGCCGGCCCGCCTGTGGAATCCGCCAGCCCGTGCACCCGGATCGGCCGGCCCATGCGGACCTGCTTGTCCAGCACCAGCTGCGCCATGTCGCGCACGCCCGGCAGCTGGCTGGCGCCGCCGGTCAGCACCACGCGCCGGCCGGCCAGCTTGTCGAAGCCGGAAATCTCCAGGCGCGAGCGCACATGCTCGAAGGTCTCCTCCAGGCGCGGCTGGATGATCGAGACCAGGAAGCTCTTGGGCACATGGTTCGGGCTGGTGTGGCGATCCTCGCCGACCAGCGGCACGTCGATCACCTCGCGGTCGTCCAGCGGCGAGGAAATCGCGCTGCCATACAGCGTCTTCATGCGCTCGGCCTCGGCCAGCGGCGTGGTCAGGCCACGCGCGATGTCGCTGGTCACATGGGCGCCGCCGATCGGCACCATGTCGGTGAACACGACCTGGCCCTCGAAGAACACCGCGACGGTGGTGGTGCCGCCACCCATGTCGATGACGGTGACGCCCAGCTCCATCTCGTCCTCGACCAGCGCTGCGAGGCCGGAGGCGTAGGGCGAAACCACCAGCGCCTCGATATCCAGATGGCAGCGTTGCACCACCGTGGTCAGGTTGCGCAGCACGCCGGCCTGGGCGCTGACGACATGGATGTCGGCGCCGAGGCGCTGGCCGAACATGCCGCGCGGGTCCTTGATGCCCCGGCTGCCATCGATGGAGAAGCCGATGGGGATGGAATGGATGAGCTGCCGGTCCTCCGGCTCCTGCTGGGTACGGCCCTGGCTCAGCACCCGGCGCACGTCGCGCTCGCCGATCTCCTGGCCACCCAGCGCCACCTCGACGCCGATGGTGTGCGAGGCGGGATGGCCGCCCGACACATTCACGACGACCTGGCGCACCGTCTCGTTCGCCATCTTCTCGGCGGCATGGACGGCGTTCAGGATCGATTCCTCGGCCGCTTCCATATCGACGATGGCGCCGGAGCGCAGGCCGCGGCTGACCTGATGGCCGATGCCGACGACGCGCGGCACGCCATGGTCGATCCGGGCGATGAAGCAGGCGACCTTGGTGGTGCCGATGTCCAGCGCGGCGACCAGTCCGGTGCGGGGCTTGCTGAGGCTCTTGCTCATCAGGTGTTCTTCCCGGGGTTGCGCAGACGCTTCGCCGTCTCGGGGGCTACCCGCACGACCAGCCGGTCGGCGAAGCGCAGATCGATGGCGACGACATCCTTGGCCAGCACCTTGTGCTCGCGCTCCAGCGCGGCGAGGCGGGTCCAGGCGCCGGCCGGGTCCTCCTCCGGCAGGCGGACATCGATGCCGTTATCGAACAGCAGGTTCCAGCGCCGCTCGCCGACCAGGGTGGCGGCGCGCACGCGGGCGCGCAGGTCCGGCGCCGACTCCAGCATGGCCAGCAGGGCCGGGGCTTCCTTCGGCGCCTCGTCGCCGACCAGCACCGGCAGATGGCCGAAGGCGGCAATATCGTCGCGCAGGATCACCACGCCCTCGGCGTCGACCAGCACCAGCTTGTCGTCGCGCTGCCACAGCGCCATCGGCTGGCGCTCCTCAATGCGGACATAGAGCGTGTGCGGCAGGCGGCGCTCGATGACGGCGCTGCGCACCCAGTTGATCGATTCCAGCCGCTCGCGCGCGGCCTCGACATCGATGCCCAGCAGCGCATCGCCGCGGTTGACGTCGAGAACCGCCAGCAGCAGCCCGGCATCGGTCCGCCCGCGCCCCTCGACCAGCACGTCGGCGACGGTCAGCCCGGCCTTGCGGGTCAGCTCCAGCGCGTTGGCGCGCAGCTCCATCGCCGCTTCCGGGATGGTGTCGCTGGACCACAGGTACCAGCCGCCGCCGGCCAGCCCGCCCAGCAGTGCCAGCACGAATCCGGTCTTCGCCAGCGGCTTCACCCAGCGCGGCTGGATGCGGCGGCGCGGGGCCGCGCGGCGCTTCGTGGCGGCAGGCTTCTTCGTCAGGAGTCGCATCGCGCCTCCTCGACCATGCGGGCCACCAGCTCGGGGAAGGAGATGCCGAGATGCGCCGCCTGTTCCGGCACCAGCGAGGCCGGCGTCATGCCCGGCTGGGTGTTCACCTCCAGCAGGTACAGCGTGCCGGTTTCGGCCTCGGTATCGTCATAGCGGAAATCGGCGCGGCTCACCCCCCGGCAGCCCAGCACGGCATGCGCCTGCTCGGCCATGCGTAGCGCCTGGTCATAGACCGGCTTCGGCAGTTCCGCCGGGACAATATGCCGGGTCCGGCTGGTCGCCGCGTACTTGTTCTCATAGTCATAGAAGCCCTCGTCGGTCACCAGCTCGGTCACCGCCATGGCCTTGCCGGACATCACGCCGACGGTCAGCTCGCGGCCGGGGATATAGGTCTCCACCAGCACTTCCTCGCCGAACGGCCAGTCGCCGTTCAGCATCGGCGCATTGCTGCCCTTCTGGACGATGCGCACGCCGATGGAGGAGCCCTCATCGATGGGCTTCAGCACATAGGGCGGCTCCATCGGATGCTCCAGCACCACCTCTTTCTTGCCGACGATACGGCCTTCCGGGCAGCGCAGCCCGACACCGGCGAAAAGCTGCTTGGCCGCCGGCTTGTTCATGGCGATGGCCGAGGCCATGACGCCGGAATGGGTGTAGGGGATGCCCAGGATGTTCAGCAGGCCCTGCACATTGCCGTCCTCGCCGATCGGGCCGTGCAGCGCGTTGAACACCACGTCCGGCTTCAGCCGGCCAAGCACCTCGGCAATGTTGCGCTCCATGTCGATCTCGGTGACGCGGTAGCCGGCCTGGCGCAGCGCCTTGGCGCATTCATGGCCGCTGACCAGCGACACTTCGCGCTCGGCCGACCAGCCGCCCATCAGCACGGCGACGTGAATATTGGAACGCGCCTTCATGCCGTCTCTCCCGTCTCGACAATGGCGCTCGGGCCGCTCTGCGACGGCACGCCGATGCGGCGGATTTCCCAGTCCAGCCGGATGCCGGAAGTCTCGAACACGCGGCGACGCACTTCCTCGCCCAGCGTCTCGATATCGGTTGCGGTGGCCGCGCCGGTGTTGATCAGGAAGTTGCAGTGCTTGTCAGACACCATGGCATCGCCGATGCGCAGGCCGCGGCAGCCGGCCTTGTCGATCAGCTGCCAGGCCTTGTGCCCTTCCGGATTCTTGAAGGTGGAGCCGCCAGTGCGCGCGCGGGTCGGCTGCGTCTCCTCGCGGCTCTTGCGGATATCGGCCATGCGCTGGGCGATGGATGCCGGATCGCCCTTGCGGGCCTGCAGCAGGGCGGACAGGAATATCCAGCCCGCCGGCACTTCCGAACGGCGGTAGGAGAAACCCATCGCCGCCGCGTCCAGCCGGTGCCGCTTGCCGAACGGATCGACTGCCTCGGCCTCGACCAGCACGTCCTTGATCTCGCCGCCATAGGCGCCGGCATTCATGCGCAGGGCACCGCCGACAGTACCCGGAATGCCGGAGAAGAATTCAAGGTCGGTCAGCCCGGCCTGCTGCGCTGTCAGCGCCACATTCAGGTCCAGCGCCCCGGCACCGGCCCGCAGTCGGTCGCCTTCCTCCAGCGTCACCTCGGTAAAGCCGCGCGCCAGCCGGATCACCACGCCCGGCACGCCGCCGTCGCGGATCAGCAGGTTGGAGCCGACGCCGATCACCGTCACCGGCACGTCGGCCGGGCGGGTGGCCAGGAATTCCACCAGATCGTCGGCATCGGCCGGGCGGAACAGCACCTCGGCCGGCCCGCCGCAGCGGAACCAGGTGGTCTTCGCAAGGTCCGCATCCTCGGTATAGCGGCCCCGGACCGCGGGCAGACGTTCGATGAGACTGGTCATGGCTCTGCGCACCGCCTTCATGAGCGTGCCCTCCGGCTTGCCTCGACGCCGAACACGGCATCCAGTTCGGCCGGCAGGGCGTTGGCCCAGTTGGTGATGGAGCCGGCGCCGAGGCAGACCACCATGTCGCCCGGCCTGGCGATGGCGGCGACCCTCTTGGCCAGCGATTCCGGGCCGGACAGCGGGGCGACCCCGCGATGGCCATGGGCCTGCAGGCCGGCGACCAGCCGGTCCTTGTCCATGCCCTCGATGGGCTGTTCGCCGGCGGCATAGACATCGGCGACCAGCACCGAATCGGCGTCGTTGAAGCAGGTGCAGAATTCCTCGAACAGGCTGGCCAGCCGGCTGTAGCGGTGCGGCTGCACCACGGCGATCACCTTGCCGTCCGGGCAGGCGCCGCGCGCAGCGGCAAGCACGGCGGAAATCTCCACCGGGTGATGGCCGTAATCGTCGATCACGGTGATGCCGTTCGACTCGCCGGTCTTGGTGAAGCGCCGCTTCACCCCGGCGAAATTCGCCAGCGCCTGGCGGATCGTGTCTTCCTCCAGCCCCATCTCGGCGGCGATGGCAACCGCGCCCAGCGCGTTCTGCACATTGTGCTTGCCGTACATCGGCAGCATCAGATCCTTGAAGGCGCGGCCCTCATTGCGCGAGCGCGGCCCGAAGATGACAGAGAAGCGCGAGCCTGCCGGGCTGATCTCGATATCGACGCCGCGCACCTCGGCCTGCGGGCTCATGCCGTAGGTGACGATGCGGCGGTCAGGGATCTGGCCAATCAGCGACTGCACCACCGGGTGGTCTAGGCACATGGCGGCGAAGCCGTAGAAGGGGATGTTCTCGATGAAAGTGCGGAATGCCTCCTGCACCTTCTCGAAGCTGCCGTAATGGTCGAGATGCTCCGGATCGACGTTGGTGACGAGGCCGATGGTCGCCGGCAGCTTGGTGAAGGTGCCGTCGCTCTCGTCCGCCTCAACCACCATCCAGTCGCCGGTGCCCAGCCGCGCATTGCTGGCCCAGGCATTGATGATGCCGCCATTGATGACCGTCGGGTCGAGGTCGGCCGTGTCCAGGATCGAGGCGACCAGTGATGTCGTCGTGGTCTTGCCGTGGGTGCCGGCGATGGCGAGGGACCCTTTCCGGCGCATCCGCTCGCCCAGCACCTCGGCCCGGCGCACCACCGGGACGAAGCGGGCGCGGGCGGCCACCACCTCGGGATTGTCCTGCTTCACCGCCGAGGAGATCACGACCACGGCGGCGTGGCCGATATTCTCCTCGCGATGGCCAACATGGATGGTCACGCCGCGTTCGCGCAGCCGCTTCACATTGGCGCTGTCGGCAATGTCGCTGCCCTGCACCTGGTAGCCCAGATTCAGCAACACCTCGGCGATGCCGCTCATGCCGATGCCGCCGATGCCGACGAAATGCACGATGCCGATATCGAGTGGAAGCGCCCTCATGCCGCCTTCTCCTGCGGTTCCGGGGAGGTATGGCGGACGCTGCCGCCATTCGCGGGGAGTTCGGCCACCACCAGGTCGGCCAGCCGCTCGACCGCGTCCGGCGTGCCGGCCTCGCGCATCTTCAGCGCGGCGGCGTTCAGCTTCTGCGGCATGCTCAGCAGCATCTCCAGACGGTCGGCGACGGCCTTCGGGCAGAAGGCGTCCTGCGGCATGACCCAGGCGCCGCCAGCCGCCTCGACGGCATGGGCGTTGGCGCTCTGATGGTCATCCATGGCATGCGGATAGGGCACCAGCACCGCCGGGCGTCCGGCCACCATCAGCTCGGCGACGGTTGAGGCACCGGACCGGCAGATCGCCAGATGCGCACGGGCCAGCCGGGCCGGCATGTCGGAGAAGAAGGACGCGACCTCCGCCGGGAAGCTGATCTCGCTATAGGCCGCCTCGACGCGGGCAACATCCTCCGGCCGGGCCTGCTGCTCGATGCGCAGCCGGCGGCGCACGCTCTCGGGCAGCAGCGCGATGGCGGCGGGCATCACGTCGGAGAATACGGTCGCGCCCTGGCTGCCGCCGGTGACCAGCACGGTCAGCTTGCCGTCGATCTCGGCCGGCGGGTAGGGGCTGTGGCGCACGGCGGCGACGTCCGGGCGCACCGGGTTGCCGGTGAAGCTGAGGCGGTCGCGCAGGCCCTCCTTCACGCCGGAAATCTCGGCGAAGGAGGTGGCGATGCGCTTCGCCCGGCCGGCCAGCAGCCGGTTGGCGCGGCCCAGCAGGGCGTTCTGCTCATGCAGCAGGATGCCGATGCCCAGCAGGCCGGCGGCGGTGACGGTCGGCACCGAGGGGTAGCCGCCGAAACCCACCACCAGGGCGGGCTTCAGTCGGCGCAGCAGCGTCAGCGCGTCCAGCGTGCCGAGGCCGAGCGAGACGGCACCGCCCAGCTTCGCCGCCAGGCCGGGCTTGCTGATGCCCTCGGCGCGGATGCGGTGCACGGTGAAGGCAGCGTTGGCCGGCGCCTCGAAGGCCTTGCCGCGCCGGTCGGTGACCAGCGCCACGGCATAGCCGCGCGCCAGCAGCGCATGGGCCAGCGCCTGTGCCGGGAACAGATGCCCGCCGGTGCCGCCGGCGGCCAGCACGATGGTCTTCTTCAGGACGGCGCTCATGGCTGGCCTCCACCGGGGCGGCGGCGGGTCAGCGCCAGCGCCATGCCCATGCCGACGGCCAGCGCCAGCAGGGAGGAGCCGCCATAGGAGACGAAGGGCAGGGTCATGCCCTTGGTCGGCATCATGTGCAGGGTGGAGCCCATATTGATGATGGCCTGGATGCCGAACTGCGCCAGCAGACCCGAGGCGGCCAGCATGACGAACAGATTTTGCTCGCTCAGCACGCGGGCGAAGCCGCGCAGCACCACGAAGGCGAACAGCAGCAGTACCAGCAGGCAGGCGATCAGCCCCAGCTCCTCGCCGGCGACGGCGAACACGAAATCGGCGTGCGCGTCGGGGATGAAGGCCTTCACCGTGCCCTCGCCGGGACCGCGCCCCAGCAGGCCGCCATTCATGAAGGCCTCCATGGAGCGGTTCACCTGATAGCTGTCGCCCGAGGCCGGATCGAGGAAGCGGTCGATGCGGCTGGCCACATGATCGAGCGTGAAATAGGCGCCGATCAGCCCCAGCACGCCGAACAGGATGGCGCCGCCGACCCAGGCGATGGGCATGCCGGCCAGGAAGAACTGGCCGAAGAAGATGGCGCTCAGCACCACCGCCTGGCCGAGGTCGGGCTGCATCAGCAGCAGGCTGACGATCAGCAGGTACAGGGCGCCGGCGGCGATATGGCCGGGGAAGCCCTCGGCGCGCCGCCATTCGGCGAACAGCCAGCCGGCGATCACGGCGAAGAAGGGCTTGGCGAATTCGGAAGGCTGCAGCGAGAAGCCGGCCAGGTTGATCCAGCGGCGCGCGCCCTTGATCTCCGCCCCGCCCAGCAGCACGGCGATCAGCAGCACGATGGTGCCGGCAAGACCGATCAGCGCCAGCCGGCGCACGGTGCGCGGTTGCATCAGCGACACGCCGATCAGCAGCGCGATGGCGACCGGCAGCAGCGCGAAATGGCGGCGCACGAAATAGAACTGGTCGAGGCCGATACGCTCCGCCACCGGCGGGCTGGCGGCCAGGATCATCAGCGCGCCGAAGCCGATGATGAGACCCAGCGCCGCCAGGCTCCAGCGGTCGATGGTCCACCACCAGCGGCCGAACAGGCTGGTATCGTTGCGGGACAGCGCGCTCATGCGGCACCTCCCGTCACCGTGGCAGCGGCATGCCGCGTCATGGCCGTCACCAGCTCGCGAAACCGGTCGCCGCGCTGCTCAAAGCTGTCGAACTGGTCGAAGGAGGCGGCCGCCGGCGACAGCAGCACGACACCGCCGGTGCCGCGCGCATCCTTCGCAGCGGCGGCCACGGCCTGCTCCAGCGTGCCGCATTTGGACCAGGTCAGCTTGCCGTCCAGCGTCGCGGCGAAGGCGTCTGCGGATTCGCCGATCAGATAGGCATGGCGCACGCGCCCGAAATGCGGGGCCAGCGCGGCGATGCCGCCTTCCTTGGCGCGTCCGCCGGCAATCCAGTAGATGCGCTCGTAGCAGGCCAGCGCCTTCTCGGTCGCCTCGGCGTTGGTCGCCTTGGAATCATTCACGAAGGTCACACCGTCCAGAACGGCCACCCGCTCCTGCCGGTGGGCAAGGCCGGGGAAGCTGCGGATGCCCGCCGCGATGGCCTCGGCCTCAACCCCCAGCGCCGCGCAGATGGCGAAGGCGCTGGCCGCGTTCTGCCAGTTGTGCGAGCCCGGCAGGGCAGGGGCCTCGGTCAGGTCCAGGATGGTGCGCGCGCTGCCGTTGCGGGCGTCGATCAGTCGCCCACCACCGATGGCGCCATCGACATAGACGCCGCCGACCACCGGGCGATAGGCGGAAATGCCGGTCACGCCGCGGCTCAGGATGCTGCGGCCCAGCGCCTGGGCGACGCCGCGCGTGGTCTCGTCATCCAGCCCGATGATCGCCGTACCGTCCGCTGGCAGCTGGTCGAACAGATGGCGCTTGGCGGCGACATAGCCCTCGAACCCGCCATGCCGGTCGAGATGGTCCGGGGTGATGTTCAGCAGCGCGGCCACATCGAAGCGCGCCTCGCGCAGCAGCTCGATCTGGTAGCTGGAGAGTTCCAGCACGTAGACGCCATCGGCTTCCAGCGGCGCCAGCGTCAGCGCCGCCATGCCCAGATTGCCGCCGACCTCGGCCTTGCGTCCGGCCTGCTTCAGGATATGGCCGACCAGCGCCGTGGTGGTGGATTTGCCGTTGGTGCCGGTGATGCCGACGAAGCGCGCCTGCGGGCAGGCCAGCGCCAGCAGCTCGATATCGCAGACCAGCGCCACGCCAGCCGCCTTCGCGGCGGTGGCGGCGGGGTGCGGCACCGGGAAGGAATGCGGGATGCCGGGGCTCCACACGGCGAGGTCGATGCCGGACCAGTCAGCCTTGGCGAGATCGGTAACGGTGGCGCCGAGCTTCTCCGCCTCGGCACGGCGCGCGGCGTTGTCGTCCCAGGCCAGCACGTCTGCGCCGGCCTTCACGAGCGCGGACACGCTGGCAAGGCCGGAACGGGCGAGACCCATCACGGCGATGCGGCGGCTGGCGAAACGGGAGAGATCGATCATGCCGCCTCCCTCACCGCAGCTTCAGGGTGGACAGGCCGGCAATCGCCAGCACAACGGCGATGATCCAGAAGCGGATCACGATGGTCGGTTCGGCCCAGCCCTTCTTCTCGAAGTGATGGTGCAGCGGCGCCATGCGGAAGACGCGCTTGCCGGTCAGCTTGAAGGACAGCACCTGGACGATGACCGAAACGGTCTCCAGCACGAACAACCCGCCGATGATGGCCAGCACCAGCTCGTGCTTGGTGGCGACGGAGATCGCGCCCAGCCCGCCGCCCAGCGCCAGCGAGCCGGTGTCGCCCATGAACACCATGGCCGGCGGCGCGTTGTACCACAGGAAGCCGAGGCCGGCGCCGACCAGCGCGCCGCACAGCACTGCCAGCTCGCCCGTACCCGGCACATGCTGGATCTGCAGGTAGTTGGAGAACACCGCATTGCCAACCAGATAGGCGATCAGCGCGAAGCAGGAGGCGGCGATCATCACCGGCACGATGGCGAGGCCATCCAGCCCGTCGGTCAGGTTCACGGCGTTGGAGGCGCCGACCATGACCAGAGCGGCAAAGACGATGAAGAACCAGCCGAGGTCGATCAGCAGCGCCTTGAAGAACGGCACGGCGAGGCTGGTCGAGAGCGCCGGTTCGCTGATCCAGGCGAACATGATCGCGGCAGCCAGGCTGACGCTGATCTGGCCGGCCAGCTTCAGGCGGCCCGGCAGGCCCTTGGCGTTGCGCTTGGTCAGCTTCAGAAAATCGTCGAAGAAGCCGATCAGACCGAAGCCGCAGGTCACCAGCAGCACGGTCCAGACATGTAGGTTGCGCAGATCGGCCCAGAGCAGGGTAGAGACCACCAGCGCGAGCAGGATCAGCGCGCCGCCCATGGTCGGCGTGCCCTTCTTGGTCAGCAGGTGGCTTTCCGGCCCATCCTCGCGGATCGGCTGGCCCTCGCGCTGCTTGGCCTTCAGCCAGCCGATGACGGCCGGGCCCATCAGAAAGGCGATGGCGAGCGCGGTGACGACCGCGCCGCCGGTCCTGAAGGTCAGGTAGCGGAACAGGTTGAACGGGCTGAACAGATCGGCCAGCGGGGTGAGGAGAAGCGGCAGCATCGGTCAGTTCTCCCCCGTGCGCAGTGCCAGCAGGGCATCCACCACCCGCGCCATTTTCATGCCAAGGCTACCCTTCACCAGAACCACGTCGCCGGCATGCACCAGCGCAGTCACCAGCGGCGCCAGCGCCGCCGTATCGTCTGCAGAACCGCCCAGCAGCGCGCGCGGCAGCTTTTCGGCCATGCGGTTCATGTGCGGGCCGGCGGTGAACACCAGATCGACACCGGCGGTCTGGATCGGCTGGGCCAGCGCGTTGTGCGCCTCGGCAGCGCCGTCGCCCAGCTCCAGCATGTCGCCCAGCACTACGACACGCCGGCCACCGGCCTTCGGCTTGGTCATCGCCAGCACGTCCAGCGCCGCGCGCACGGCGGGCGGGCTGGCGTTGTAGCTCTCGTCGATCAGCAGCAGCGTGCCGCCGGAAACTGCGATCTCGACCTGCCGGCCCCGGCCCTTCGGCGCTTCGACCTGTTCCAGCGCCGCCGCCGCCGTGGCGACATCGCCGCCCAGCGCCGCGATGCCGGCCAGCACGCCAAGGCTGTTCATCACCCAGTGCCGGCCCGGCACAGCCAGCCGGTAGCGCAGCCGGCGCTGCGCCACGATGGCCTGCACCAGACTGTCGGTGCGCCGCAGTTCCGCGTTCAGCAGGCAGGTATCGGCGGCAAGGTCGGTGCCGAAGCTGACGATGTTCCGGATGCCGGCCTTCTGGGCGCGCTCGCGCAGCCGGGCATAGTGCCGGTTGTCGCGGTTCAGTACGGCGGTGCCGCCTTCCTTCACGCCGAGCAGGATGTCGGCCTTCTCCTCGGCGATTTCCTCCTCCGAGGAGAAATGCCCGGCATGCACCGCTTCCACCGTGGTGATCAGCGCCACGTCCGGCTGCACCATGCGCGCCAGCGGCTCCAGCTCGCCGCGATGATTCATGCCCAGCTCGGAGACCAGATATTCGGTATCCAGCGGCAGGCGGGCCAGCGTCAGCGGCGCGCCGATATGGTTGTTGAAGCTGGCCACGCTGGCGTGGGTCTTGCCCAGCGCGGACAGGCCGGCGCGCAGCATCTCCTTGGAGCCGGTCTTGCCGACGCTGCCGGTGACGGCAATCGCCTTCGCCCTGCTGCGGCCGCGCTGGAAGCGCCCGAGTTTCCCGAGCACTTCCAGGGTCGAGGCGACCTCCAGTACCGGCGCATCCGCCGGCACCCCCTCCGGTCGCCGCTCGACCAGCAGCGCGGCCGCCCCCCCACCCAGGGCGTCCCTTGCATAATCATGGCCGTCGAACGCATCGCCCTTCAGGGCGACGAACAAATCCCCCTCCGCCACCGTCCGGCTGTCGATGGACACGCCGAAGGCCTGCCAGTCACGGCTGTTCTTGCCGCCGGTGGCGGTAACGGCATCAGCCGAGGTCCAGAGCGGTTCGGTCATGCCGCACCTCCCAGGCCCAGCGCCTGCACGGTGCGGCGCGCCACATCGGCATCGTCGAAGGGACGAACCTCTCCGGCGACTTCCTGGCCCTGCTCGTGCCCCTTGCCGGCGATCACCAGAACGTCGCCGGCACCCAGAGCGGAAATGGCGGCGTGAATCGCCTCGGCACGGTCGCCGATCTCCGTGGCGTCCGGGCAGCCTGCCATCACCTCGGCGCGGATCGCCGCCGGTGCTTCGCCGCGCGGATTGTCGTCGGTGACGATCACACGGTCGGCTAGGCGCTGGGCGATCTCGCCCATCATCGGGCGCTTGCCGCGGTCGCGCTCGCCGCCGCAGCCGAACACGACCGACAGGCTGCCGGTGGTGAAGGGGCGGATTTCCGTCAGCACCGCCTCCAGCGCGCCCGGCTTGTGCGCGTAATCGACATAGATGGCCGCACCGTTTGCCAGCGTGGCGACGCGCTGAAGCCGGCCCGCCACGCCCTGCAGGTGCTCCAGCGCGGCCAGCGCCTCGTCCAGCTGCGCGCCGGTGGCGGTGACAAGACCGAGGGCCGCCAGCGCGTTCATCGCCTGGAAGCCGCCGGCCAGCGGCAGATCGATCTCGCGCGCCCGTGCGTGCAGGATTAGCGCCAGTGTCTGCCCGTCGGGGCGCGGCAGCCGGTCCACGATGCGGAAGTCCGCACCCGCCGCCATGCCGTAGCTCAGCACGCGGTGACCGCGCCGGCCGCAGATTTCGACAAGGGCAGGGAACTGGGGGCTGTCGGCATTCAGGACCGCCGTCCCGCCGGGCGCCATCACCCGGTCGAACAACTGCGCCTTGGCGGCGAAATAGGCCTCCATGGTGCCGTGATAATCCAGATGATCGCGCGCCAGATTGACGAAGGCGGCGGCCTTCAGCCGCACACCGTCCAGCCGGAACTGGTCGAGCCCGTGGCTGGAGGCTTCCATCGCCAAAAAGCCGACCCCGGAGCCGGCAAGCTCCGCGAGGACGCGGTGCAGCTCCACCGGGTCCGGGGTCGTAAGCCCCTTGCTGCTCGGCAAGTCAGGGGCGATCACGCCGAGGGTGCCCATACTCGCGGCCTTGCGGCCCAGCCGGGTCCAGATCTGACGGGTGAAGTCGGCGACGGAGGTCTTGCCGTTGGTGCCGGTCACGGCGACCACATTTTCCGGCTGCTGGCCGAAGAAGCGGGCGGCCATGCGGGCCAGCCGCAGCCGGGGATTGGCGTCGGCGATAACAGGGACCGGGCTGTCGAGCGTCAGGCCGGCGGGGGCCAGCACGGCGCGCGCACCGCGCTGCACGGCGTCGCCGATGAAGGCGCTGCCATCTTCCCGGGCACCGGGCAAGGCGGCGAACAGATAGCCGGGGCGGACCTGCCGGGAATCCGCCGTCAGCCCCTCGATATCAATATCGAGGCTGGCGGCAATGGCCGCCTCGGCCGGCTTGTCGCCATTCATGAGGTCAATAAGACGCAAGGCGCTTGCTCCCATTCTGAGAGGGGTCGCGGGGCGCGATATCGACCACCAGATCACGGCGGATTTCTGGCGCGTTTTCGTCAATCGGGGGAATTCCGTACATCGGCGCCATACGGGCGACGATGCGGTTGACCACCGGGGCGGCGACCCAGCCGCCGGTGGCGTAGCCGAAGGTGCGCTTGTTGCCGACCGGCTCGTCGATCATGGCCAGCACGACATAGCGCGGATCGTTGATCGGATAGGCGCCAACGAAGGAGGAGATGCGTGCCTTGCGGTTGTAGCCGCGGCCGTTCAGCTTCTCCGCCGTGCCGGTCTTGCCGCCGACCAGATAGCCCTTGGCGTCGGCGTTGCGGCCGCTTCCTTCCTCGACCACGAGGCGCATCAGCTTGCGCATCTGCAGGGAGGTGCGCTCGGCGATCACGCGGCTGCCCTGGACCGCGGCACCCGGCTCGCGCCGCAGCAGCGTCGCCGGATGCAGCATGCCGCCATTCACCAGCGCCGACACGCCGCTCACCAGATGCAGCGGGCTGACCGACAGGCCGTGCCCGAAGGAGATCGTCATCACATTGATGTCGCGCCAGGGGCTGGGCGCCAGCGGCAGGCCGGCCTCGGGAATCTCGATCGGCTGGCGGGCCAGCATGCCGATCTTTTCCATGAAGGCGCGCTGACCGGCGGCACCGACCTCCAGCGCCATCTTGGCGGAGCCGATATTGGAGGAGTGGATCAGGATTTCCGGCACGCTCAGCCAGCGGTTCTTGCCGTGATAATCGTTGATGGTGAAGCGCGCGATGCGGATCGGCTGGCTGGCGTCATAGCCGCCACCCATGCGCACCTTGCCGCTGTCCAGCGCCATCGCGTGATTGAACAGCTTGAAGGTGGAGCCCATCTCGTACACGCCCAGCGTGGCGCGGTTGAACTGCTGTTCCTCGGTGATGCCGCCGGGCTGGTTCGGGTCGTAATCGGGCAGCGACACCATCGCCAGCACTTCGCCGCTGCGCACATCCATCACCAGGCCGGCCGCGCCGATGGCCTTGAATTCCTCAATCGATTCCAGCAGCGAATCGCGGACGATCTGCTGCAGCCGCACGTCGAGCGACAGCTGCACCGGCTGGCCGCCGCTGCGCAGTACCTCGTCGAAGGACTTCTCGATGCCGGCGATGCCGCGCCCGTCCACATCGGTGTAGCCCAGCACATGCGCGGCTGCCGAACCCTGCGGGTAGAAGCGGCGCTCCTCGCGCTGGAAGTAGAAGCCGGGGATGCCCAGCCGGTTCACTTCGTATTTCTGGCGCGGCGTCAGGTTGCGCTTCACCCAGACGAAGCGGCGGTCGGTTGCCAGCTTGGCGATCAGCTCCGGCTCGCTGAGGTCGGGCAGCACGGTGGCCAGCTTGCGCGCGGCCTCTGCCGGGTCCAGCACCGCCTGCGGATCGGCATAGAGCGAGGGCGTGGCAAGGCTGGTCGCCAGCAGCAGCCCGTTGCGGTCGATGATCTCCGCCCGGCCCGAGGGGCTGGCATTGGCGCGCGGCGTCTCGGCCAGGCGCGGCTCGCTGGCGCCGGACAGCACGCTGACATCGACCAGACGCAGCCCGACGGCGGCGAACACGGCGGCGAACAGGGCGGTAGCGATGACCAGCCGGGTGCGGCCGGTTTCCAGCGCCTGCTTGGCCACACCTTCCAGCGCCACATGATGCGCGGGCGGGGGCGCCTCCGGCGTTGCCGGGCGCGTGAAACCGTTGCGGAACAGCCGGGTCATTGCACGCTCCGCTGTGCGGCCAGAACCGGCTGCGGCTTATCGAGAGGGGCATAGACCAGCGGGTCGCCGGGACGGGGCTTGGTCGCCAGTGGCAGCCCATCGGGCGTGATGACCGGGCGCGCTTCCGGCACGGCCGCGAGCGACACCGCGATCTGCCGGCCGCCGGCGGGCACCAGGTCGAGATGGCGCTGCGCCAGGTCGGCCAGCCGGTCCGGGCGGTTCAGATAGCTCCATTCGGCGCGCAGGACCTGAATCGCCTCCTGCGTGCGGATGATCTCGGAATTGATGCGGGCCAGCCGTTCCTCGCGCGCCTGCACCTCGTATTTCAGCAGGAACAGCGCAACGCCGGCGCCACCGACCAGCAAGACCCAGAAGAGGAAGCCCTGGCGGATCATGCGGCCTCCTCCCATGCCGGCGCGTCGGTACGTTCGGCGACGCGCAGCTTGGCGGAACGGGCGCGCGGGTTGGCGGCGATCTCGGCGGAGTCCGGCGCCAGCGGCTTGCGGTGCACCAGCCGGAAGCTGGGGGCCTGCGGCGCGGCGGCGGCCACCGGCATGTGGCGCGAAGGCTGCGAGGCTTCGCCGCAGCGCGCCTTCAGGAAGCGCTTCACCTGGCGGTCCTCCAGCGAATGGAAGGTGACGACGGCCAGCCGCCCGGCCGGCTTCAGCGCGCGCTCGGCGGCGGCGAGGCCACGGTCCAGATCGCCCAACTCGTCATTCACATGCAGGCGCAGCGCCTGGAAGGTGCGGGTGGCGGGGTCGATGCCATCCTTGGATTTCGGCACGACGCTGCGCACGATGGAGGCCAGGCGCCCGGTGCGCTCGATCGGCGCCTCGGCGCGCGCGGCGACGATGGCGCGGGCGACGCGGCGGGCATGCCGCTCCTCGCCCAGATGGAAGACGATGTCGGCCAGTTCCGCCTCGTCGGCGCTGTTCACCACGTCGGCGGCGCTGGGACCGGCCTGTTCCATGCGCATGTCGAGCGGCCCGTCGGCGCGGAAGGAGAAGCCGCGCCCGGCCTCGTCCAGCTGCGGCGAGGACACGCCGAGGTCCAGCGCCACGCCATCGACGCCGTCGATGCCGCGTTCGGCCAGCAGCCGGTCCATCTCCCCGAAGCGGCCCTCGATCAGCACCAGCCGGCCGGCATAGCGGGTCACCATCGGCTCGGCGCGGCGGATCGCATCGGGGTCGCGGTCGATGCCATAGACGCGGCAGTCGGCGCTGTCCAGCAGAGCACCGCTGTAGCCGCCGAGGCCGAAGGTGCCATCAACGAAGATGGCGCCGTCACGCGGCGCCAGGGCGGCGACTACCTGGTCGCGCAGTACAGGGATATGGAGCGGCCGGTTGGCTTCCGTCATGCGCCGCCTCCCGCCTCGCCATCGCGGCGCAGCTTCAGCGTGACCTCGCCCTCGCGGATGCGCTGGCGGGCTTCTTCCTTGCGGCGGCTATAGGCCTCGGGCGACCAGATCTGGAAGGTCGAGCCCTGGCCGACGAACAGCGCCATCTCGTCAATGCCCATCTCGTCCAGCAGGTCGCGCGGCAGCATGATCCGGCCTTCGCCGTCGAAGGGGAGTTCGCGGGCTTCGGCAAGGATCGTGGCGGCCAGGTCGTCGGCCTTGTCGGAGAGCATGTCGAGATCGTCCAGGCTGGCGGCGATCTGCTCGATACGGCGGAAACTGCAGCCTTCCAGCGCCTGGAATTTGGGGGAGGGGTACACGACCACGCCCTGGAAGTCTTCCTTGGCGAGCTGGGCACGGAACTTCGACGGAACGGAGACACGCCCCTTCCTGTCGATCTTGTTCTCGTGCTGGCCGATGAACGTCGCCACCGAAAGCTCCCCTCGAATATCCCCGCCCGGATGGTGCGCCGGTCGCGATCCGGCTGCGCCTTTGGGCGGCGATGGCATCCCATGGGTCTCTTATGGGATATGATGGGATATCATGGGAATATATGGTGGTCAATGGGAATGGCTGGTGATTTCCTGGGTTAGTTCTTGATTTATTCCAGTTTTTCGGGGCGACAGGGTGCTCGTCGACAGTCATCGTCAGTACAGGCGGGGCTGTGGATAAATATTCGCCGGATTCTATTGTGTTGCCTGAATGTTCTCATCTGGGCTTGCGGGAAAATCCAAGCGATATCAACAGGCAGCGGGGATAGAAGGGGGTCAGGCGGTCTGTAAGCCGGGTTCTGTCCCCGCCGGCGCTTGCGCGCGGGTGGCGGGGGATGGCCATTCATCTGGGACGCCCGTTACCGGACGCCTCGCGCGACCAACCCGGACGGCGGCGCGGAACCCGCCTGCCGGCCCGCATCAAAGCGAACCTGCGTGCCATCCCTATTCGGTCTTGCTCCTGGTGGGGTTTACCGTGCCGTTCCCGTCGCCGGGACCGCGGTGCGCTCTTACCGCACCCTTTCACCCTTACCTGCCGCCTGTCCGAAGACAGGGGGCGGGCGGTCTGCTCTCTGTGGCACTTTCCCTAGGGTCGCCCCCGCCGGGCGTTACCCGGCACCATGTTTCCGTGGAGCCCGGACTTTCCTCCCCTCGGTTACCCGGAAGGCGGCCATCCGACCGTCTGACCCCGGCGGATAGGTAGGCGTTCCGGACAGGCCGGTCAAGCGAAGAGGGGACTTACTCCCCCTGCAGCGCATCCTGGCGCGGCAGCATGCGGGCGAGGCCGTTGATCAGGCCGGCGGTTTCGCGGTCCAGCTGCCCGTCAATCAGCGATGGCCGGTAGCGGCGCTGGAAGGCGGCGATGGAAGCCGGCAGGTCGGCGATGTCATAGCCGATCTCGGCCAGCAGGAAGGCGGCCTCCATCGGTGCCACGGGGGCGCCGGCATGGTTCGGTTTCGGCCACAGGCCGAAGCCTTGCCGCGCCATGTCTTTCCAGGGGAACAGCTCGCCCGGGTCCTGCTTGCGCGACGGGGCCACGTCGGCATGGCCGACAAAGCGGTGGGGCGCTATCCCATGCCGGGGCTTCAGTTCGGTGCACAGGTCGATCAGCCGGGCGATCTGCGGGTCGGGGAAGGGGCGGTAGCCATGCTCATGCCCCGGATTGACCAGCTCGATGCCGATGGAGACGGAGTTCACATCGCGCTCCCCGGCCCAGCAGGCCACCCCGGCATGCCAGGCGCGCATCGCCTCGTCCACCAGACGGTGGCAGGTGCCATCCTCGTCGATCATGTAGTGCGCGCTGACCTCGGACGCCGGATCGCACATCCGCTCCAGCGCCTCGGCGGCGCTTTTCATGCCGGTATAGTGCAGCACCACCAGATCGGGCTGCCGGCCGTCGCGGCGCGGCCCGAAATTCGGCGAGGGGCTGTCGATGATGCTCATCCGCCGGAGGCCGCTATGACCTTGGGGCCACGGGCTGCGCCTGCTGCGGCCGGCGCACGGTGATGATGGCGACGCCGAGGATGGTAAGGGCACCGCCCGCCAGCTTCAGCAGGCTCAGGCTCTCGCCCAGCATGACCACGCCGGCCAGCACGCCGAACATCGGGGCCAGCAATGTGAAGGGCATGACCTGGTTCACCTGATAGCGCCTTAGCATCTGCATCCAGATACCATAACCGATTATGGTGACCGCGACTGCCATAAAGGCAACAGCGCCCCAGCCCTGCCAGCCGGCGCTGGCGATGGCCTCCGCCTGGCCGTCTTCCAGCAGCCAGGAGCCGACCAGCAACTGCGGCGCCGCGAACAGCCCCATCCAGCCATTCAGCGTCAGCGTGTCCAGGTCCGAAAGCTGCTTCATCTGGATCGCCGAGACCGCCCAGATCATCGAGGCGGTGAGGATCATGCCGAGATACAGGATGTTGCTGCTGGTCTGCGGCTCGCCCGCCAGCAGCACCACCCCGGCAATCGCCAACGCCATGCCCAGCGCGCGCCGCCAGCCCAGCTTGTCCTTGAAGAAGATGGCGGCCAGCAAGGCGGAGAAGGGCACCTGGATCTGCACCGCGATGGCGGCGGTGCTGGCATCCACCTTCTGCAGGCCGGTGAACATCAGCGCGAAATGCAGCAGCCCGAGCGTAGTGCTGAGCAGCAGCACCGGCAGCATCTTGTCGCGCGGCAGCCGGGTGAAGGGCACCAGGAATAGGGCGGTCAGCGCGAAGCGCAGCCCGACCAGCAGCAGCGGCGGCAATTCCTGAAGCCCCAGCTTGCTGACGCCGAAATTGGCCCCCCAGACCGCCATGACGAAGATGATGAGGGCGATGTCGCGCAGGCTCATATTCATACGGTCTTCGCCTGTTCGATGCCTTCGCGCAGGCTTTCCAGCTCCAGCCAGCGATCTTCCGATTTGGCGAGCGCGGCCTGGGCGCGTTCCAGCAGCGCGCTGGTCTTCTGGAAGCCGTCCGGGTCGCGCCGGAACAGGTCGGGGTCGGCCAGCTTCTCCTCCAGCTTGGCGATCTCCGTGCCCAGCTTGTCGATCATGCCGGGCAGCTGGTCCAGTTCGCGCTGGTCCTTGTAGCTCAGCTTCGCGGGCGCGGCTTTCGGCTTCTCCGCCTTCGGCGCGGCCGGCTTTGCGGCGGCTTTCGGCGTGTCCTCGACGGGCGCCGGGCGCTGTGCCAGATAATCGCGGTAGCCGCCGGCATATTCCGTAACCTTGCCCTCACCCTCGACGGCCAGCATGGCGGTGACGGTACGGTCCAGGAAGTCACGGTCATGGCTGACCAGCAGCACCGTGCCCTCATAGTCGGCGATGACTTCCTGCAGCAGGTCCAGCGTCTCCATGTCGAGGTCGTTGGTCGGCTCGTCCATCACCAGAAAATTGTGGGGCTGGCTGAACAGCTTGGCCAGCAGCAGGCGGTTGCGCTCGCCGCCTGACAGGCTGCCGACCGGGCTGCGGAACTGGCGGTCCTGGAACAGGAATTCCTTCAGGTAGGTCGCCACATGCTTCGGCTTGCCGTTGATGAACACGGTGTCGCCGCCGGGCGCCAGAGTCTCCCACAGGCTGGTGGTGGGGTTCAGCTGCTCGCGCTTCTGGTCGAAATAGGCGATCTCCACACCGAAGCCGATCTTCACGCGCCCCTTGTCCGGCTTCAGCTCGCCGATCAGCATTTTCAGCAGCGTGGTCTTGCCGGCGCCGTTCGGGCCGATCAGGCCGATGCGGTCGCGGCGGATGATGCGGGTGGAGAAATCCTTCACCAGCAGCTTCTCCGTACCGTCCGGCTGCGGAAAGGATTTGGCGATGTGGTTGGCCTCGATGATCGCGGTGCCGGCGCCCTCGGCGGTCTCCACCGAGACGATCATGCGGCCGGACGGGCGGATGCGCTCGGCACGCTCCCGCCGGTTCACCATCAGCGCCTTCACCCGGCCCATATTGCGCTTGCGCCGGGCGGTCAGCCCCTCGCGCAGCCAGCGAGTCTCCTCGGCGATGCGGCGGTTCAGCTTCTGCGCCTGCATCTCCTCGTCGGCCAGCAGCTTGTCAGCCCAGTCCTCGAAATGCGCGAAGCTCTGGTTGGTGCGGCGCAGCTCGCCGCGCTCCAGCCAATAGGTTTTCTGCCCCAGCCGGGTCAGGAAGGCGCGGTCATGGCTGACCAGCAGGATGCCGCCGCGGAAGCCCAGAAGTTCCTGCTCCAGCCATTCGATGGTCGGCAGGTCCAGATGGTTGGTCGGCTCGTCCAGCAGCAGCACGTCGGGGTCGGAGACCAGCGTGCGGGCCAGGGCGGCGCGCCGGCTCTCGCCGCCGGACAGGCGCGCGGTCGGCGTCTCGGGCGCTAACCCCAGCCGGCGCACCACCGATTCGACCAGATGGTCGCGCGGCGCATTGTCCTGCACCGGCGGCAGCCCCTGGGCGACATACTGGCCGACGGTGCTGTCCTTGGCGAAGACGGGCTCCTGCTGCAGATAGGCGATGCGCGCGCCGGGCTGCTGGAAGCGCTCGCCGGAATCGATATCGGCGAGGCCCGCCAGCGCCTTCATCAGGGTCGATTTGCCGCTGCCATTGCGGCCGACCAGGCACAGCCGGTCGCCGATGCCGACCGGCAGGTCGGCCTTCTCGAACACCGGGTTGCCGCCGAAGCTGAGGGAGGCGCCACGCAGCGCCACAATGGGGGGATTGGTCGCCATGGTCAGAGAAATCTGTCCGGAAATAGAGGGTTGTCATTGCCGGGCTTGACCCAATGGGGCTTGGGGCAATCCAGGGCGGCGGCCTGAAGTGTCACAGGCAAAGCACCGCCCCTGGATGCCCGGATCAAGTCCGGGCATGACAGAAGAGAATAATGCCGGTATGAGCCAGCGCTCATTTCATCCCGCGATGCTTGCGGATGCGGTCGTAGGCGGCGTTGATCGCCGCCACCTTCTCGTTGGCGATCTCGATGAATTCCTGCGGCAGGCCCTGCGCCATCAGCCGGTCTGGATGGTTCTCGCGCATCAGGTCGCGATAGGCCTTCTTCACCGTGTCGTCATCAGCGTCCGGGGATATCCCCAGCACCGTGTAGGGATCGCCCGAGGATTCGCCGGTATGCTGGGCGCGGATACGCTCGAAGGCGAATTCGTCGAAGCCGAAGATGCGCGCCACTTCCTTCAGATAGGCGATTTCGGCATCGTGCAGCCGGCCATCCGACATGGCGATATGGAACAGGCTGGCCAGCAATTCCTCCAGCACCGGCGAGCCGGGCTCGAACAAGCCGGCGATCTGCCGCGCATAGGGCTCGAACCCGCGCGCGTCGCGCTTGGCGAGGTTGAACACTCGGGCGACATTCTTGATCTCGTCGGGCGGGACGCGGAACACCTCCTTGAAGGCGCGAATCTCGCGCTCGCTGACCACGCCATCCACCTTCGCCATCTTGGCGCCCAGCACGATGACGCCGATGGTGAAGGCGATCTTGCGCGTGCCATCCTCGTCGCGCTGCGGCTGCGGCTCGACGGTGTCGATGGCGCGGATCTTGTCCACGGCATGGCCGGCCAGCGCGCCCAGAAGCGCGCCCAGCGGTCCGCCCAGCGCGAAACCTGCCGCGCCGCCTATGATCTTGCCCCAGATACTCATGTGTCGCTCAGTTTCCTGCCTTGCCCGACCCTACCGAGAAATACCGCAGGGCACCAGTGCCCCTTGCCACGAGATAACCGTTGACAAGGGCACACGGCCACAACATTTATGTTTCAAATTATTGTGCGATGCAGCATAGTGTTGCGCAGCAACGTATCGCAGAAGCGACGATACGATACAAGCCGTCCGCACGGGCCTCGGTCCCTCGGATGGAGCGGCCGCAAGGCCCAGGGAGGGTACCCGCAGCAGGTTAGGTGCCCCAATGCTTGTTTACAGACGTCTCTGGCCGACCGACTCCACCGCCTATTCCGATCATCTGGCCCGGCTGACGCCGGAGCAGCGCCATTACCGCTTCGGCGGTTTCGTCGATGACGGCTATCTCTCCACCAAGACCAAGGCTATCGACTGGTTCCGCTGTATCGCCATCGGCTGCTTCGTCGATGGGGTGCTGCGCGGCGCCGTCTTCGTCATCCGCGCCCATAATGGCTGGATCGATGAGGCGGAGCTGGCGATCACCGTCGAGGCGGATTTCGAGGGACGCGGCATCGGCACCCAGCTGATGCGCCGTGTCGTCACGCTGGCGCGCAATCGCGGCGTCCACCGGGTGACTCTGTTCTGCCTGTCCGACAACCGCCGGCTGCTCGAGCTGGCCCGCAAGTTCGACCCCCGCATGCAGCATGACCATGGCGAGGCGGAACTGACCGTCGATCTTGGGATACCGGATCAGATGAGCTATGCGGAGGAGGCGCTCGGCCTGATGGAAACCACGGTCGGCAGCTTCTTCGAGCAGCTCGGCGCGAAGGCGGCCTAGTTCCCCCAGAAAGGCAGGCGGGATAGGATGCCCGCCTTGTCCGAAGGGGGATGCATGCTGATCGTGTTCGGCGGGCTGCCGGGAACCGGAAAAACCACGATATCCCGCGCCCTGGCCGCGCGGTTGCGGGCGGTCTATCTGCGAATCGACGCGGTGGAGCAGGCGCTGCGCGAGTCCGGCGAATTGTCGGGTGAGGTTGGCGCCGCCGGCTATCTGGCGGCGATGGCGCTGGCGCGCAGCAATCTGGAGATTGGCCATACCGTCATCGCGGACTGTGTGAACCCGGTCCCCGAAAGCCGCGAAGGCTGGGTCACTGCTGCGCGCACCGCCGGCGCCCGTCTGTTGCAGGTGGAAGTGATCTGTTCCGATGTGGCGGAACATCGCCGGCGTGTGGAGGAACGCGAAGCCGATATCGTGGGTCACCTTCAGCCGGATTGGGAAGCCGTGCAGGCTCGTGACTATCGCCCCTGGCCGGACGCCGATGTGGTGATCGACACCGCCCGGCTGCCGCCCGAGGCGGCAGTCGCCGGACTGGAGCGGCTGGCCCTACAGGACGGGCCGCTATAGCCAGCCTGCCGCCGCGAGCAATGCGCACATCCAGCTTTCCCTGACCGTCTCGCTTTCCTTGTCCGTCATTCCCGGCCTTGTGCCGGGAATCTAGGGTTCAGCCTGCTCGATAAGCGATCCAGCTAGCGGAGGTCTGGACCCTCGCAATAAATGCGGGGGTGACGGGTAGTGGTGATGGCGGGTGTCAGTGCGATAGGCGGCAGGGCGTTTCATATCGCCGCCATATGCTTCGAGACGGGCCTCCAAGTGCCTTGGCGGCCCTCCTCAGCATGAGGTCACCAAGGGGTACCGCCGGTGTCCCGATAGATTTAGGCACTGTCGGAATGCCAACCATCACCTCGCCCTGAGGGCCGGCGAAGCCGGCGTCTCGAAGGGCATCGGGGGAAGGTCGGTGTTTCTTCCCTCCGTCCTGCATGACTGCCCCGTGACAGGACCATGGGAAGTTGCTAGGTACGTTACCGCAGTGCGACAGGATCGCAGGATCGTATCAGGGTGACGGAACATGGCGGTTGAGACGGTGGGCGCAGGCGAGTGGCAGTTCTGGATCGACCGGGGCGGCACCTTCACCGATATCGTGGCGCGCAAGCCGGACGGCACGCTGGTCACCCACAAGCTGCTGTCGGAAAATCCGGAATCCTATGCCGATGCTGCCCTGCAGGGTATCCGTGAGCTGCTGGGCCGCACAGCCGAGGATTCTATCCCGGCGGAGCAGGTGGAGGCCGTGAAGATGGGCACCACCGTGGCCACCAACGCGCTACTGGAACGCAAGGGCGAGCGCACGGCACTGGCGATCACGCGCGGCTTCCGCGACGCGCTGCGCATCGCCTACCAGAACCGCCCGCATCTGTTCACCCGCAAGATCACCCTGCCCGAACTGCTCTATGAGCGCGTCGTCGAGATCGAGGAGCGCATGAGCGCCCAGGGCGAGGTGCTGACCAGGCTCGACATCGACGCGGCGCGCCGTGACCTTCAGGCGGTGTTCGACAGCGGCATCCGCTCGCTCGCCATCGTGCTGCTGCATGGCTACCGCTATACCGAGCATGAGGCGGCGCTGGAGAAGATCGCGAAGGAGATCGGCTTCACGCAGATTTCCGTCAGCCATCAGGTCAGCCCGCTGATGAAGCTGGTCGGGCGCGGCGACACCACGGTGGTGGACGCCTATCTGTCGCCGATCCTGCGCCGCTATGTGGACCGGGTGGCGGGCGAACTGGGCGATACCCGACTGATGTTCATGCAGTCGAATGGCGGCCTGACCGACGCCTTCCTGTTCCAGGGCAAGGACGCAATCCTGTCCGGCCCGGCCGGCGGCGTTGTCGGCTGCGTGAAGACCGCGCAGATGGCCGGATTCGATCAGGTTATCGGCTTCGACATGGGCGGCACCTCGACCGACGTGTCGCATTTCGACGGCGAGTATGAGCGCGCCTTCGAGACCATCGTGGCCGGTGTGCGGATGCGCGCGCCAATGATGCGCATCCACACCGTTGCGGCGGGCGGCGGGTCCATCCTGTTCTTCGACGGCTCGCGCTTCCGCGTCGGGCCGGAATCGGCGGGTGCCAATCCGGGCCCGGCCTGTTACCGCCGCGGCGGGCCGCTGACCGTGACCGACGCCAATGTGATGGTCGGCAAGCTGCATCCCGATTTCTTCCCGCCGGTGTTCGGGCCGAAGCGCGACGAGAAGCTGGACGCCGATGTGGTGCGCCGGAAATTCACCGAGATGGCCGCCGAGATCGAGAAATCCATGGGCGTGAAGCGCACACCGGAGGAGGTCGCCGAGGGCTTCCTGAAGATCGCGGTCGAGAACATGGCCAACGCGATCAAGCAGATTTCCGTGCAGCGCGGCTATGATGTCACGCGCTATGCGCTGAACTGCTTCGGCGGGGCCGGCGGGCAGCATGCCTGTTCTGTTGCCGATGCGCTGGGCATGAAGACCATCCTGATCCACCCGTTCGCCGGCGTGCTGTCGGCCTATGGCATGGGGCTGGCCGATCTGCGCGTGCTGAAGGAGAAGGCGGTCGAGGCGAAGTTGGCCGACGATCTGATCCCGGCGCTCGCCAAGGAACTCGACATGCTGGCCGGGGAAGGGCTCACGGAGATGCGCCGCCAGGGCGTCGCCGAGGACCACATCAAGGTGCTGCGCAAGGTGCATGTGCGCTATGACGGCTCCGACACCGCACAGGTGGTGGAGTTCGGCAGCCGGCAGGAGATTGCCGCGCGCTTCGTCGAGGCGCACAAGCAGCTCTACGGCTTCCACATGGAAAACAAGGGCATGGTGGTGGAGGCCGTGTCGGTCGAGGTGATCGGCGTCACCGATTCCGCCGAGGACCCGGTGCTGGAGGCAGGCTCAGGCGCGCTGCCGGCCGCCAAGGGCACGCTGCCGATGTACAGCGGCGGCGGTAAGCACGATGCCCCGGTCTATGACCGGCTGGATCTCACGCCCGGCTGCAAGGTCGATGGCCCGGCCATCATCACCGATGCCAACGCCACCACGGTGGTGGAGCCGGGCTGGCAGGCCGAGGTCACCACCCGCGACCATATGGTGCTGAAGCGCGTGAAGGCCTTGCCGGCGCGCGTCGCCATCGGCACCCAGGTCGATCCGGTGATGCTGGAAGTGTTCAACAACCTGTTCATGTCGATCGCCGAGCAGATGGGCGTGACCCTCCAGAACACCGCCTATTCGGTGAACATCAAGGAACGGCTGGATTTCTCCTGCGCCATCTTCGACGAGGACGGCAATCTGATCGCCAACGCGCCGCATATGCCGGTGCATCTGGGCTCAATGGGCGAGAGCGTGCGCACGGTGGTGCGCGAGAACCCGGATATCCGGCCCGGCGACGTCTATGCGCTGAACGCGCCCTATAATGGCGGCACGCACCTGCCGGACGTCACCGTCATCACCCCTGTGTTCGACGAGGCGGGCAAGAAAATCCTGTTCTATGTCGCGTCGCGCGGTCATCACGCCGATATCGGCGGCACCACGCCCGGCTCGATGCCGCCGGATTCGGTGACCGTCGATCAGGAAGGCGTGATGATCGACAATTTCCAGCTGGTCGATCAGGGCAAGTTCCGCGAGAAGGAGCTGGTCGCGCTGCTGACCGACGGGAAATACCCGGTGCGCAACGTCACCCAGAACGTCGCCGACCTGCAGGCGCAGATCGCCGCCAACGAGAAGGGCGTGGCGGAGCTGCGCAAGATGGTCGGGCATTTCGGCCTCGACGTGGTCATGGCCTATATGCAGCACGTCCAGGACAATGCGGAGGAGCAGGTGCGCCGCGTCATCGGCGTGCTGAAGGATGGTAGCTTCGCCTACGAGATGGACGATGGCAGCGTCATCAAGGTGACCGTCTCCATCGACCGGGAGAAGCGCTCGGCGAAGATCGACTTCACCGGCACCAGCGCGCAGCAGAAGACCAACTTTAACGCGCCGTCCGCCGTGTGCAAGGCCGCCGTGCTGTACGTGTTCCGCACGCTGGTCGATGACGACATCCCGATGAATGAGGGCTGCCTGAAGCCGCTGGAAGTCATCATCCCCAAGGGCTCGATGCTGAACCCGAACTACCCGGCCGCCGTGGTCGCCGGCAATGTCGAGACCTCGCAATGCATCACCGACGCGCTCTATGGCGCGCTCGGCGTGATGGGCGCGGCGCAGGGCACGATGAACAATTTCACCTTCGGCAACGAGACCTACCAGTATTACGAGACGATCTGCGGCGGCTCCGGCGCCGGGCCGGACTTCGACGGCTGCAGCGCCGTCCACACCCACATGACCAACAGCCGCCTGACCGACCCGGAGGTGCTGGAATGGCGCTTCCCGGTGCTGGTCGAGGATTTCCGCATCCGCGAGGGCTCCGGCGGTACAGGTCTGCACAAGGGCGGCGACGGCGTGATCCGCCGAGTGCGATTCCGCGAGGCGATGACGGCGGCCATGTTGTCCGGCCACCGCGTCATCCCGCCCTATGGCATGGCCGGCGGCGGGGAAGCGAAGACCGGCCGCAACGCGGTGGAACGCACCGACGGCACGGTGATCGAGCTGGAGCACATCAACCAGATCGAGATGCAGCCGGGCGATGTCTATGTGATCGAGACGCCGGGCGGCGGCGGCTACGGCAGAAAGCAGGCCGCGGAGTAGGGGCTATTTTATTTCGAGCGCGGAATGACTACCCAGTGGCAGAAGGCGAGCGTATCTGATTTAACTACAAAATGACTTCTGCCGCTGGAAATCACCGCCGATGAATTTCCGGGACTTCCTGCGCATTCTCGAGGCGAACGGCTTCGAGCTGGCTCGCCAGCGTGGGAGTCACCGGACCTATCGCGGCGTAATGAATGGGGAAACGAAGATCGTTGTGGTCGCCTGCACACGGGAGGGCGACGAGATCAAGCCGGGTACGCTGGGTTCGATGATCCGCCAGAGCGGGTTGCCGAAATCGCTGTTCCGCTGATCAGGCGGCCATCGGCAGTGTGAAATCCGCCGATGACGTCCGGTTCGTCAGGCTGTCCGACAGGACATTGCGGAGCGCATAACCGAGAAAGCGCAGGCGCGACGGCAACGGGGCCGGCCTGTTCAGGAGGCGTCGCCGATCCCCTTCCGGAAGATCGGCGACGGTTTCCAGATACAGCGCGATGGCTTCCTGCAGTGCGGCATAGACTTCCTCGAAGCTGTCGCCCTGCACGGCAATGTCGAGGTCGAGGCAGGTCGCCTCCCACCCATCGCCGCTTTGTTCCGCATGGCACCTGAGAAGCCGTGTCATCACCAATCCGTGCCGTTAAATGCATGCCTGTTTAACGGTTCTATATTCGGGATCGTGACCAGCTTTAGCAAGCCCCTCCCGGCTTCTTCCCCTTACGCCGCCTTCACCTTGTCGAGGAAGGCCGCGACCTGACGGTCGAGCGTGCTGGTCTGCTGGGTGATCTCCCTGGTTGCCGCCAGCAGGTTGCCGGCCATGCTGGAGGTTTCGTCCGACACCCGGCTGACATCCTCGATGGCAGCGCTGACGCGCTGTGTACTCTGCGAGGATTCCTGGATGTTGCGGGAGATTTCCGTTGTTGCCGCCTGCTGCTGCTCGGCGGCGGCGGCGATCACCGCGATCACCTCGTCGATCTTGTCGATGCGGGTCGCGATCTCGGCGATGGCGTTCACCGTCTCGCGGGTGACGGACTGGATCTGGTCGATCTGGCTGCCGATTTCCTCCGTCGCCCGGCCGGTCTGGGTCGCCAGCGCCTTCACCTCCGACGCCACGACCGCGAAGCCCTTGCCCGCCTCGCCGGCACGCGCCGCCTCGATGGTGGCGTTCAGCGCCAGCAAATTGGTCTGCGAGGCGATTTCCTGGATCATCGAGACGATCTCGCCGATCTTCTCCGATGCCTTGGTCAGGGTGCCGACCGTTTCCTGGGTGGTGCGCACCGTGGCCACAGCCTCCTTCGAGGCCTGGGTGGAGTTTTCCAGCTGGCCGGCGATCTCGCCGATGGAGGCGGACAGCTCCTCGGCGGCGGAGGCAACGGAATCGACTGCGTTCGCGGTCGTTGTCGCGGCATCCTTCACGACCGCCACCTGGCGGGTTGCGTCATCGGCGAAACCGGAGAGCGACTGCGCGCCGGAATTCAGCTGGGTCACGGCAGCGCCGATATTCTGGCCCAGCGAGCCAACGCCCGATTCGAACTCGCTGGCGAGCCGGGCCAGCAGCTCTTCCTTCTCGCGCGCACCCTCCTCCAGATAGATCGAGATGGCATAGTCCATGTCCAGTAGCGCGGCCTTGTTCAGCGCGTCCAGCATGGCGGCGCGCTTGGCGCTGTTGTTGCGCATCATGCCGTCGGCATAGGTGTCGCTGACCGCCTTCTGCATGGCGGAGGTCAGATAGCCATAGCCGCCGATATACCAGCGCGGCTCCAGCCCCAGCCGGTTGTGGGCGCGGCCGATCCTGCGCACCGAATCGACATAGGCCTGGTCATACTTGCCCGACAGGATGATCTGCCAGTGCTTCATCTGCGCCGATTGCGCATGGGCGCGGATCGCCGGGTCGGTGAAGTGGCGCTGCACCGAGGGGAAGCGGGCGATCTGGGCATAGAACTGGTCGAGAATGCCGGGCAGATGCTTTTCGATCAGCGGCCGGGATTCGCGCAGCATGGCCTTCACGCTGTCATCAATGTTCAGGAAACGGAGCCTTTCGGCGAGGTCGTCGGTATGGGCGGCAGCGCTCATGGCAGTTCTTTCGATGGCTTGTTGTGTAGGGTTGGCGCCGAAAAATCCCGTGCGCGACATAAGGTTAATAAGAAAATGATAAAATAATAGTTAATTGACTGGAATCAGATCATCAAAATTCATGAATTTTTGTACGCACACGCCGTTGCATGCCGGCGTGTGGGCCATGCGATGGCGGTGCGACAGAAAAGCCGGCAATCATCCTCATCTGGGCCTTCACACAGCGCGGCACTGGTGTATAGTGCGGCCCCGTTTGCATGGAGGCGCAATGCAGATCCGTGACGCGCTGACCTTCGACGATGTGCTGCTTGAGCCGGCCAGATCGCAGGTCATGCCCACCGAGGTGGACACCCGTACCCGTCTCACCCGGTCCATCGAGCTTGGAATTCCGCTGATTTCGTCCGCCATGGACACCGTGACCGAGGGCCGCCTGGCGATTGCCATGGCACAGGCCGGCGGCATTGGCGTTGTCCATCGCAACCTGTCGATCGAGCGGCAGGCCGAGGAGGTCCGGCGGGTCAAGAAATTCGAATCCGGCATGGTCATCAACCCGGTGACCATCGACCCCGACGCCACGCTGGGCGAGGCGCTGGGCCTGATGGCACAGCACCATATCTCCGGCATTCCGGTCGTCGAGAAGGCATCGGGCAAGCTGGCCGGCATCCTGACCAACCGCGATGTCCGCTTCGCCCGCAACACGGCGCAGCCGGTGCGCGAGCTGATGACCAAGGACAATCTTGTCACCGTCCGCGAAGGCATCGAGAGCGAGCAGGCCAAGGAGCTGCTGCATCGCCACCGCATCGAGAAGCTGCTGGTGGTCGATGATGCCTATCGCTGCATCGGCCTGATCACCGTGAAGGATATGGAGAAGGCGCAGCTGCACCCGTCCGCCACCAAGGACGCCAAGGGCCGCCTGCGCGCCGCTGCCGCTGTTGGCACCGGCGACGAGGCGCTGGCCCGGGCCGAGGCGTTGTTCGATGCCGAGGTGGATGTGCTGGTGGTCGATACCGCGCATGGCCATTCGCAGAAGGTCATCGACACGGTCGGCAAGGTGCGCAAGCTGTCCAACTACACCCAGGTCATTGCCGGCAATGTCGCCACGGCGGATGCCGCCAGGGCGCTGATCGATGCCGGGGCGGATGCCATCAAGGTCGGCATCGGGCCGGGCTCCATCTGCACCACCCGCATCGTCGCCGGTGTGGGCGTGCCGCAGCTGACCGCGATCATCGACACCAGTGCCGTCTGCCGTGAACGCGGCGTGCCGGCCATCGCCGATGGCGGCATCAAATTCTCCGGCGACCTGGCGAAGGCCATCGCGGCGGGTGCCGATGTGGCGATGATCGGCTCGCTGTTCGCCGGCACCGACGAAAGCCCCGGCGAGGTGTTCCTCTATAATGGCCGGTCCTACAAATCCTATCGCGGCATGGGGTCGGTCGGCGCCATGGCGCGCGGCTCGGCGGACCGCTACTTCCAGCAGGAAGTGAAGGACACGCTGAAGCTGGTGCCGGAAGGCATCGAGGGTCAGGTGCCCTACAAGGGGCCGCTGGGCGCAGTCGTGCACCAGCTGGTCGGCGGGCTGAAGGCGGCGATGGGCTATACCGGCAGCCAGACCATCCAGGATCTGCAGGCCAATGCCCGGTTCGTGAAGATCACCAATGCCGGCCTGCGCGAGAGCCACGTCCATGACGTGACCATCACCCGGGAGGCGCCGAACTACCGCAGCGAAGGCTGACGGGTAGGGGACAGGAGCAGCGGCAGGACAGCGTGAGCGACAGCGGCCAGCAGCATATTCTCAGTGTTCGCGTCGCCGAGCTGGACGACGCCTTCGGGGTGGCGCGCGTGCAGCTGCGCAGCCTGGTCGGCAAGCCGGTGCCGGATGACGCCTTCGAGGATTTCGCGGACGTCCGCGCCGCCGCCTTCTGGGGCGAGGTGATCGAGAGCACCAACAACATGGTGCTGGTCGCCGTGCTGGCGCCCCCAGCCCAGCCTCAGCCCGCGGACTCCGTAAAGAAGCCTTCCGAAAAGAAGGGCAAGGCGTCCAAGGACAAACCGGCGGAAGAGAGTATCGTCGGCTTTATCGCCTTCGGGCCGCCCCGGTCCGAGGAGGATGCGGCGCTGGATGCGGAGATATACGCCATCCACGCCGATCCCGGCCATCGCCGACAGGGGGTGGGCCGCCGCCTGCTGGCCTCTGCCTTCAAGGCGATGGCGGCGGTCGGCCAGCTGTCCGTGCGCGCCTGGGCGCCGTCGGACAACGAACCGGCGGAAAGCTTCTATCTGCGTTTCGGGGCCGCCCCCGGCCAGCGCATGCTCGCCCAGATCGGCGAGGAGGAAGTGCCCGAAACCGCCTATGACTGGATCGATGTGCGCCGCGTCATCCCGCGCCTCGACAATCCGCTCGACCGGCCCCATCACAGATCGTCCGAAGAGAATTGAGAACGAGCCCGCCATGACAGACCGCATCCTGATCCTCGATTTCGGCAGCCAGGTCACGCAGCTCATCGCCCGGCGGGTGCGCGAGGCCGGCGTCTATTGCGAGATATTCCCCTTCAATGTCGATCCCGCCCGCATCCGGGAGTTTGGCCCGAAGGCGATCATCCTGTCCGGCGGGCCGGCCAGCCCGGCGGAGGAGGGCAGCCCCCGCGCGCCGCAGCTGGTGTTCGACATGGGTGTGCCGCTGCTGGGCATCTGCTATGGCCAGATGACCATGGCAGCCCAGCTGGGCGGCACGGTGGAAAGCGGCCATCACCGCGAATTCGGCCGCGCGCTGCTGGATGTCAAGGAGCCCTCCGGCCTGTTCGATGGCGTCTGGGCGCCGGGCGAAAAGCATACGGTGTGGATGAGCCATGGCGACCGCATCACGCAGCTGCCCCCCGGCTTCAAGGTGAAGGGCGTGTCGCAGAACGCGCCCTATGCGCTGATCGAGGATGAGGGCCGGCACTATTACGGCCTGATGTTCCACCCGGAGGTGGTGCACACGCCGGACGGCGCGAAGCTGATCCACAATTTCGTGCTGAACGTCGCCGGCTGCAGGGGCGACTGGACCATGGCCGCCTTCCGCCAGCAGGCGGTGGAGGCGATCCGCAAACAGGTCGGCTCCGGCCGGGTGATCTGCGGCCTGTCCGGCGGTGTCGATTCCTCGGTGGCGGCGATCCTGATCCATGAGGCCATCGGCGACCAGCTGACCTGCGTGTTCGTCGATCATGGCCTCATGCGCCTCAACGAGGCGGAAGAGGTCGTGACCATGTTCCGCGACCATTACAACATCCCGCTGGTGCATGTGGATGCCAGCGACACCTTCATCGGCGCGCTGGAAGGCCAGAGCGACCCGGAGGTGAAGCGCAAGACCATCGGCCGGCTGTTCATCGACGTGTTCGAGGCCGAGGCGAAGAAGATCGGCGGCGCCGATTTCCTGGCCCAGGGCACGCTCTACCCGGATGTGATCGAGAGCGTTTCCTTCACCGGCGGCCCCAGCGTGACCATCAAGTCGCACCACAATGTCGGCGGCCTGCCCGCGCGCATGAACATGAAGCTGGTGGAACCGCTGCGCGAGCTGTTCAAGGACGAGGTGCGCGCGCTGGGCCGCGAGCTGGGCCTGCCCGACCGCTTCGTCGGCCGCCACCCCTTCCCGGGGCCGGGCCTCGCCATCCGCTGCCCCGGCGGCGTGACGCGCGAGAAGCTGGACATTCTGCGCCAGGCCGATGCGGTCTATCTCGACGAGATCCGCAAGGCCGGCCTGTATGACGCGATCTGGCAGGCCTTCGCCGTGCTGCTGCCGGTGCAGACCGTGGGCGTGATGGGCGACGGGCGGACCTACGAGTTCGTCTGCGCGCTGCGCGCCGTCACCTCGGTCGATGGCATGACCGCCGATTTCTACCATTTCGACATGGAATTCCTGTCCCGCGTCGCCACCCGCATCATCAACGAGGTGAAGGGCGTCAACCGCGTGACCTACGACATCACTTCCAAGCCCCCCGGAACCATCGAGTGGGAGTGAGGGCTTAGGCCTTCCAAGGGTCGATTACGGTCAGTCCCGCAGCGGTAAAGGCGCTGTTGTCTCGCGTGGCCACGGCGAAGCCGTGCGCGGCGGCAATCGCGGCGATGTAGCCATCTGGCGTCGGGAAGCCTCGCCCGGCGGTGCGGGCCTGCACCGCGAGATCGGCATAGTGCCGCGCCGCTTCCGTGTCGAAGGGCAGGATGCGGTCGGCGAACTGGCTCAACAGCCGCGCGATCCGTTCTGCCAGCGTTTCTTTTCGCTTGCCCTTGGGGAGCACGCCGATGCCGAAGAGAAGTTCGGCGACGGTGATGCTGGACAGGAACAGCGTCTCCGCCGCCTGAGCGTCGAGCCAGGCGAGAACCGATGGGTGGGGCTCAGGCTTGATCGCCTCCGAGACGATATTGGTATCGAGCAGGATCATTCGAACTTGAAGGGCTCGGCGGGGCGGGTGTCGCGGACTTGTTCGAGGGATTCCTCCAGCGCCTCGACATCGGCATTGGTGAGCCCCATCTTCCGGCTAACATCCGCCATGGCCGTGCCGAGTCGCAAGCGTCCCTCGGGGCGTACGGCGGCCTCCAGAATGGCGCGCATCTCCGCTTCCGCGCTGCGATTATGCTGCGCCGCGCGGACTTTCAGCGCGCGATGCACTTCCTCCGGGAGATTGCGAATGGTGACAGCAGCCATGATGGCAACCTGCGGTGATTCATTGTTATGCTATCAATATGATGGCGATGATAGCAATCTTCAAGGGAGTGTATTAAATGAGGCGAAACGTGTGAACCGCGTGATCTATGATATCACTCGCAAGACCTCAGTGGACGGTCATGCGGAATAAAAAATAATGTTCTCTTCTTGCGGAAAATAATATCTCAAAATATTCAATTGTGATGCATTTAGTTGCCTTGTGTCGTCTCATTGTATTTGACTATTTTTCTCCAAGCTTGATGTTCTATGCGAACAGGAAAATCCTGTAAGTAGCTTTCATCACGCGTTGGAAGGTCATGGCCCGTATCGTATACCTCGACCAGAACGCTTGGATAGAGCTTGCGAAAGGCTCTTGGGAGAAGGAGCGCTACCCCAAGGAATATGAAGCGCTGGCGAAAGTTGTCGATCTCGTCCGTTCTGGTTCGATCGTGGTGCCGCTGACCTTCGCCAACATCTACGAAACTTTAAAAACCAATGTTCCTGGTAGGCGCGTCAACTTAGCGCTCGTTCAGTCACTGATCAGCGGCGGGTGGGTTTTTCGAGGAAGGCGTCGAGTTTTCACTGAGACCCTAGCCGCCTACCTCGCCACTAAGTCAGAGATTCTCCGCCCTGATTTGCCACAAAGTTGGTTTCTTTCCGATGTTTGGTTGGAGGCCGTAGCGGATTACACTCCGGAAATCTACGGCTTGGAGGTGCCAGCACGAGTGATTAACTCCATACAGCGAGATCCGGGCCGTGCGCTGTTCGATTGTCTAGCGTTCAGTGACGACGATTTCCGGCGCGGAGTCATTCAACGCTACAGCGCAGCCTCAGCTGACCTAATTGCCCGCATTGAGTATCGCCGCGCTCGTGTCGCTAGCGAGCCGATTTCCGTTAGAAAACGCGCATATGGGGCGGGTCTTATCATCGACGAGTTCGACTTTATACTGTCGATTGCACAAGATTTGGGGCTCGGTTGGTCGACGGTCAGTGACATCGGCTCCTCGCTGATACGCAGCATCGCAGTCGACGTGCCAGTCTTGAATATCGAGCGTGAACTGGCCGTCCGGCTTGAGGATCAAGGGCGAGCAATCTCAGAGAATGATTTGCGGGACATGATGTCGTTCATAACAGTGTTGCCCTTTGCAGACATCGTTGTTGCGGAGAAGCAATTCGTAAACCTGTCCCGCCAAGCGCGTCTGGACGAGCGCTACGACACAAGGATGCTGACTTCAATCTTCGCCTTTCTAGAAGACGAAGGGTAGCATTTGAGCTAGTCGGTATCACCGTGACCTGATTCTATTACAAAGTAGAAATCCCCCTCACACTCCCACCTCATCCACCAGCCGGGCGAGCTTGTCCGGGTTGCGGGTGATGTAGATGGCGGCGATGCGGCCATCGCGTATGTCGAAGGCGGTTGTCTGCAGGATGCCATCGCGCTCGCGGCTGAGATAGCCGGGCAGCCCGTCGATGCGCAGCGGGCGGATCAGCACGATCTGCTCCGGGCTGTATTTACGCCTTAAGCCCGCATAGAGCCGCAGGATGCGCGCCAGCCCCCGGATCGGGTTGTGGAAGGCGATCACCTTGCCGCCGCCATCGGCGTGCAGCACCGCATCCTCGGCCAGCAGGGTGCTCAAGCCCTGCACATCCCCCTTCGAGGAGGCGTCGAAGAAGGCGCGGGCCAGCCGCTCCCCTTCCTCCCGCCCGACCTCGTAGCGCGGCCGGGCCTCGCGTACATGCCGGCGGGCGCGCGAGGCCAGCTGGCGCACGGCGGCGGGTTCGCGCTCCAGCGTCGCCGCCACCTCGCCCAGCGGCACCCCGAACACGTCATGCAGCAGGAAGGCGGCGCGCTCCAGCGGCGACAGCCGTTCCAGCGCCAGCATCAGGGTCAGGGTCAGCTCGTCCGCGCGGGGCTCCTCCTCCGGCGGCTCGGCGACCGGCTCCGGCAGCCAGGGGCCGATATAGGTCTCGCGCCGGGCGCGGGCGGATTTCAGCGCATCCAGGCACAGCCTTGTGACGATGCGGCTGAGATAGGCCGCCGGCTCCGCGACGGTGCTGCGGTCGGCCGCCTGCCAGCGCAGCCAGGCCTCCTGCACGATATCCTCGGATTCCGCGCGGGAGCCCAGCATGCGGTAGGCAAGACGCAGCAGCCGGGGCCGCTGCGCCTCGAACGGGCCGGTGAGGGCGGCCTGCGCGCTCAAGCGGCTGCCTTGTCCACCGGATGCGCCGCGCGGAAGCCGACCTGCAGCCGGTTCCACACATTGATCGCGCCGATGGCGATGGTCAGGTCCACCTGTTCCTCCTCGCTGAACTCGGCCTTTACCAGGGCGTAATCCTCGTCCGGCGCGCCGGTTTCGGCAAGCAGGGTCAGCGCCTCGGTCCAGGCCAAGGCGGCGCGCTCGCGCGGCGTATAGAGCGAGGATTCGCGCCAGGCATTCAGCATGTAGAGGCGCATCTCGGTCTCGCCGGAGGCGCGCAGCCAGGTCGAATGCATGTGGATGCAGAAGGCGCAGCCATTGATCTGCGAGGCCCGCAGCTTCACCAGCTCCAGCAGCCCATGATCGAGGCTGCATTTGGAGAGGGCTCCCTCCAGCGCCACCATGGCCTTGATCGGGCCGGTACCAAGCCCGTGCGGGTTGTTCAGACGCGGTGTCATTGTCGCTTCCTCTCGTCGGGTTAAACAGGGTCGATGCCTGCCTGACGAGACAGAAGGGCGGAATGTGACACGCGCGCCTGAATTTTTTCGTCTTACTCCGCCGCGTTGCGCTTCGGCAGCACCCAGTTGGGGCGCGGGAAGTGGCAGGTATAGCCGTTGGGGTAGCGTTCCAGGTAATCCTGATGCTCCGGCTCGGCCTGCCAGAAATCGCCGGCAGGATCGACCTCCGTCACCACCCTGCCGGGCCACAGGCCGGAGGCGTTCACATCGGCGATGGTGTCCAGCGCCACGCGGTGCTGTTCCTCGTTCAGATAATAGATCGCCGAACGGTAGGAGGGGCCGCGATCATTGCCCTGGCGGTTCGGCGTCGTCGGGTCGTGGATCTGGAAGAAATATTCCAGGATGCGGCGGTAGCTGGTGACCGCCGGGTCGAAGACGATCTCGATGCCCTCGGCATGGCTGCCGTGGTTGCGGTAGGTCGCGTTCGGCACGTCGCCGCCGGTATAGCCGACGCGGGTGGACAGGATGCCGGGCTGCCGGCGGATGAGGTCCTGCATGCCCCAGAAGCAGCCGCCGGCCAGAATCGCTTTCTCGGTCATCGCTTTTTCGGTCATGTCAGTTCTCCTTCACCTGGTCCAGATAGGCGCCATAGCCTTCTTCCTCCATGCGGTCGCGCGGGATGAAGCGCAGCGAGGCGGAATTGATGCAGTAGCGCAGGCCCCCGCGGTCGCGCGGCCCGTCCGGGAAGACATGGCCCAGATGGCTGTCGCCATGGGCGGAGCGCACCTCGATGCGGATCATGCCGTGGCTGGTGTCGCGCAGCTCCGCCACATTCGCCGGCTCGACCGGTTTGGTGAAGCTGGGCCAGCCGCAGCCGGATTCGAACTTGTCGGTGGAGACGAACAGCGGTTCGCCGGAGACGATATCGACATACAGGCCGGGCTGCTTGTTGTCGTTATATTCGCCGGTGAAGGGGCGTTCGGTGCCGTTCTCCTGCGTCACCCGGTACTGTTCGGGCGTCAGCCGGGCGATGGCGTCCTTGGTCTTGGCGTAGCGCATGGGAATCCCTCTACGGGCTGCGGAAATCTGCATCCAATATGGGGTAGGTACGCCCGCCTGCCAAAGCACGCATCACGGTTATTTGAAGATTGCCCGGTTCAGGCCCCGGTTTTATGCCCGGATGCTGTCGGCGTAGCTGACGACCTGCAGCGCCGACTGCGCCACGATGTCCGCCCCGATGCGGTTGAAGGCATCGGGGTTGGCCAGCACGGCCGGGCCGCCGACCGCGATCTTCAGGCGCCTGGGGCTGGGGGTGGCGTGGATGCGCCGGATCGTCCGGGTGCATTCCTCCACCTGGTCCACCTGCCCGACGGAAATACCCAGCAGGTGATAGGGCGTGTTGGACAGGCGCTTGTGGATGGTGTCGTCCAGCTCCGTATCGACACCGCCATCGACCACCCAGCCCATCTCTCGGAAGCAGCTGGCCACGATTGCCACGCCGATGGTGTGGGCGGCCTTGCCGGTGCGCGCCAGCAGCACCCGGCGGACGGGCCGGTCGTCCTGCGACTGCGTCCGCTGGATGGACAGGTGTGACAGATGGTTGATGATCATGGAGAGCCGGGTGGAGGCCACCGCGACCAGCATGAAATCGATCTCGTCGTCGCACCACTGGTCGCCTAGCCGTGCCGCGACCGGCGAGAACAGGTGGATCGCCAGGGTCTGCATCGGCACGCCGCTGGCCTGCAGCTCCTCGATCATCGCCCGGTGCGCGCGCGGGTCGATGTCGATCAGCGCTTCCTTGAGGGCGTTGCGATAGGAAATGGCCTTGTCTGTTCCCGGCAGCTGGCTGGCAACGGGGTCCTGTTCGGGATACAGCCTCGGGTCGAAATCCAGTCCGCACAGACCCGCCTCAGCGCCGGCGTCGGCATTCGCTTTCGGCGGCTCCGCCTGAGGAATTTCCGGATGGCCGGCTCCGACCATGCGCGAAACCGATTTCCGGATGGCGTTTTCGAGAACCCCGTGGTCCCTGGCGCTCAAATGTTCAGCGCCGTGAAATCTGCCAGTCTGACCAGTATCCGAGTCTATCGGCTGGTTCGAGGACTGGTTATCCGCACCTGATGGCCGGCCTGAATTGTCATTGGCCATTTCCCCCTCCCGTTATTCGGTCCAGGTGGTCTGGCGCCTCCTTGGTTAAGCGTATCCTAACGCTCTGTCGGCACCGAAAGCAATGCACCTTGGGACCCGGTCTTCTGTCACTACTCCGCTACCTGAACCCGTCTGACATGCCGGCCGTTCAACTGGCGTGCTGCCAGGGGCACCACGCTTCTGGCGGCCAGCACATCCCGCACAAGTAGGGCGATGTGGTGCGCGCTCAACCCGGCGTCTTCGTACATTTCCTCCGGTGAGGCCTGCGCGATGAACCGGTCGGGCAGGGTCATGGTGCGCAGCGCGCAACGGGAACCCAGATGCCCGTCCAGCAGCCCCCGCCCGGCGAGATGGCCGAGCACAAGGGCCGCGAAGCCGCCGCTCGCTCCTTCCTCTATGGTCACCAGCAGCTCATGGGTCTCGTACAGCTCTTCCAGCAGCCCGGTATCCAACGGCTTGGCGAAGCGCGCATCCGCTACCGTCACCGGAATACCGTGCGTGGCCAGCATCTGCCGGGCCATCAGGCATTCGCCCAGCCGGCCACCGAAGGACAGCAGCGCCACCGTGCCGCCAGCCGCCACCACGCGGCCCTTGCCGATGGGCAGCGGTACGCCGGTCTCGGGCATGGCCACGCCGGTGCCTTCGCCACGGGGATAGCGGAAGGCAATCGGTCCGCTGTCATGCGCAGCGGCTGTCGCCACCATGTTCACCAGCTCTGCCTCGTCGCTGGCCGCCATGACGGTGAAGCCGGGCAGGTTCGCCAGGTAACCCACATCGAAGGCGCCGGCATGGGTCGGGCCGTCGGCGCCGACCAGCCCGGCGCGGTCAATGGCGAAGCGGACCGGCAGCCCCTGCAGGGCGACATCATGGACGATCTGGTCGTAGCCGCGCTGCAGGAAGGTGGAATAGATCGCGCAGAATGGCTTCATGCCGCCGGCCGCCAGCCCGGCGGCGAAGGTCACGGCATGCTGCTCTGCGATGCCGACATCGAAGGCGCGGTTGGGGAAGTGCCGGCGGAAGATATCGACGCCAGTGCCGGCCTCCATCGCGGCGGTGATGGCGATGATGCGGCTGTCCTTCTCCGCCTCCTTCACCAGCGCGCCGGCGAATACCTTTGTGTAGCTGGGCGCCGTGGCGGCGGCCTTCGCCTGCTGCCCGGTTTCGACATCGAACTTGGCAACGCCATGATATTTGTCCGCCGAGGTTTCGGCGGCATCGTAGCCCGCCCCCTTGCGGGTGATTGCATGCAGCAGCACCGGGCCTGTGGCCTCCTCCCTGAGGGACCGCAGGCTTTCCAGCAATCCGGGCAGGTCATGACCATCCACCGGCCCGTGATAGGCAAAGCCCATCTGCGCGAAGAAGCTGCGCTCTTCGCCGGGCCGCGCGCCGAGTTCTGCCAGATAGGTCGCGAACGCCCCGGTGGACGGGCTGATCGACATGGCGTTGTCGTTCAGGATGACGAAGATGCGCTTGCCCAGCGCGCCGGCATTGTTGATCGCCTCGAAAGCCATGCCGGCCGACATGGCGCCATCGCCGATGACACAGACCACATCGCCCGGATCGCCGCCCAGCTCCCGCGCCATGGCGAAGCCAAGGCCGGCGGAGATGGAGGTGGAGGAATGCGCGGCCCCGAAGGGATCGTAGGGGCTTTCGGCGCGCCGGGTGAAGCCGGAGGGACCATCTTTCTTGCGCAGGCCCAGCATGCGCTCGCGGCGTCCGGTCAGAATCTTGTGCGGGTAGCACTGATGGCTGACATCCCAGATCAGCTTGTCGTGCGGCGTGTCGAAAATCGCGTGGATTGCCAGCGTCAGCTCGATGACGCCAAGGCTGGAACCGAGGTGCCCGCCGGTCCTGGAGACGATGCGGATCGTCTCGGCCCGCAATTCGCCGGCAAGCCGGACCAGCGTCTCGGAGTCCATTGTCCGGAGGTCTTTGGGACCGGTCACGCCATCGAGCAGCGGCGTGGCGGTTACCGGTGCTGAAATCAAGCCCATCGCATGTCCTCCCGGCAATGGACCGTCCATTTTAGTTGACGCTTGTCTGGCGCCTTTTCCATTGCGCAGTCCGGTTGTCACCGGTGGGCCTGTCGTCTCGACTTGGTCGTCTCGACCGGGCCTGCCGGCTTCTCACCGCGACCGGGGAAGCTTCTTTCTCCGGTGACCGAACGCCTTGATGCTGAATGAAATCCGCTTTTCAGAAAGGGTGAGCGGCGTATCCCCCAGCACCGGGCGGTGTCGGCCGTCGCAACGTGGACGGTATTATGCTTCCATATTCAGCGAGACTTAATGAACTGTAAACTTTTTTTTACACACACGGTCCGACTTCCGGCATTTCTGTTTCTTGGTAATCCCTCTCCGACAACCTATGTTGACAGCAGACACAAGGGGCAGGGCCGGTTCCCGGATAGGATTGCCCCGGAAAGGCGAAACCGTTTGATCTCCGCAATCGCGTTCATTCTCATCGTGGTCGCCACCGCCTCCAGCGGCGCCATCTTCAAGCCCGGCCCCTGGTACGAGACCCTGCGAAAGCCCGCCTGGACCCCGCCGAAATGGGCGTTCCCGGTGGTCTGGACGATTCTCTACATGATGATCGCCTATGCCGGCTGGATCGTCTGGCAGCAGGCCGGATGGTCTGCGGCGATGCTGGCCTGGGGCGTGCAGATCCTGGCCAATGCCGCCTGGTCCTGGCTGTTCTTCGGGCGGCGGCGCATGGATCTGGCGCTGGCCGATATCGGTGTGCTGTGGCTGTCGGTTGCTGCCTTCATCGTGCTGGCCTGGCCGATCTCGACGCTGGCCGCGCTGCTGTTCCTGCCTTATCTCGTCTGGGTCAGCACGGCGGGCGCGCTGAACTATTCGGTGCTGCGGCTGAATTCCGCCCGCTGACCGGCCAGCCTCTGCAACACATCCAGAGCATGGGCCAGCAGGGAGAGGGCCAGCAGCCCGACGATCCAGACCGCGCCGCCATCCCGCAGCGCTACTCCCAGCGCCAGCAGCAGGCAGGTGCCGGAGGTGGCGTTCGGTGCGAGTGCCCGCAAGCGGTCCAGCGGCCCTGGTGCAAGCGCGCTGAGCAGCGCGGTTTCGGCCCACAGGATCACCACGGCAACCGGCGGCAGCCAGCCGAGCCAGTCGGCGAGCAGCGTCATTTCTGCGCCGCCGGGATGCCGAGCAGCTGGGCGAGGTCCTTGAAGAAGATGCGGATATGGGCGAGCGGATCGCGCCGCGTCAGCTTCTTGTCGAGATAGGATTCCCAGGTCAGGCGCTGGATGTCCGGATCGGCGCACATGGTCACGAATTTCTCGCGCAGCCGGTCGTTGCGGTACCAGACACTCTGCATGATGCCGAGGATCAGGAAGACCCGGCCATGCTCGCGCATAAAGCGGCGGCGGACCTGCTTCAGCGGGGCGGCCTGCCCGCTTGCCAGGCAATCGACGACGGCATCCGCCGCAAGCTGCCCGCACAGCATGGCGTAATAGATGCCCTCGCCGGAGGAGGGCGCCACGGTCCCCGCCGCATCGCCGATCAGCAGGATGTTTCGGCCATTGTCCCAGCGCCGCATCGCCTTCAGCGGCAGCGGTGCGCCTTCCCGCCGGACGGTGCGGCAGTTCTCCATGCCCGAGGCGCGGCGCAGCGCGGCAGTCGCCTGCCGCAGATCGTGGCCCTTCACCGCCGTGCCGGTACCGACCGAGCTGTAGGGCCCGTGCGGAAACACCCAGCCATAGAAATCCGGCGAAATGCGTCCGTCATAGACGACGTCGCAGCGCGCCGGATGGAAGCCCTCTGGTGTCTCACCAACCGGACTCTCGACGATCTCATGATAGGCGAAGACATAGCGCGGCTTTTTGGCGGCGGGAAAGGCCAGCCGGCGCACGGCAGAATTGGCGCCATCAGCGCCGATCACCAGCCGCGCCCGCAAGATCAGGTCGAGGTCCGTCGCGCCGGGTGAAGAACGCGACGGCCTGACCACCAGCGCCATGCAGCCATCCGCCTCCTCTGCCAGCCCGATCAGCCGGCCCGTCACCGGCTCCGCCCCGGCCCGTGCGGCGCGGGCACGCAGCCAGGGGTCGAAGGTCGCGCGGTCCACCATACCGACGAAGCCACGGTCGCCGATCTGCATTTCCACGCTGCGGCCGGAAGGCGCGATGATGCGCGCGCCATGGGCGCGGGACACCAGCTGGCTTTCGGGGATGCTGAAATCCTTTAACGCGCGGGAGGGGATGGCCCCGCCGCACGGCTTGATGCGATCCGCCGGATCGACCAGCGCGACGCGATAGCCCGCCCGCGCCAGCTGTTCGGCGGCGGTGGCGCCGCTCGGCCCGCCGCCGATCACCGCGACGTCATAGAGAGTTTCCATCGTGAACCTCCTGGCGGCTTTAGCCGCCCCCTGTCATTCGGCCGCTACAGGGCCGGGTATATAGCTTTCTGGCTCCGGCTGGGCGCGTCGGGACGGTCCGATGCGCAGCGCCAGCAGGGTCGAGAGCAGGAACAAAGCAGCCTCGCCGCCGAACACCAGCGCGAAGGCTGTCGAATCGAGACCGGTTGCCCAGCGCCCCAGGTCGAAGGCGATGGTGCCGAGCAGCCCACCCAGCCCGAAGGCGATGGCCTGCGCCGCGCCCCAGACGCCCATGCGCATGCCGGCATTCTTTTTCGATCCCTGGCCGGCAAGCTGCATCATCGTGCCGATGGCGGCGACGGCGAAGGCGCCGTTCATCAGGCCGAGCAGGAAGATGTTGGCCTGCAGCGGCCAGGCCGGCGCATGCGAGGCGGACAGCGCCAGCGCCGCCAGCGCCAGACCCGAGCCGGCGCAGCCCCAGACGATGAAATGCCGGGCGATGGCCGGGTTGCGGCGGCCGTAGAGCCAGCCGGAAATGCCGACGATGGCCATGCCCAGCAGCATGCCGGCATGCTGGGTGCCTGACAGCCGGGTGGATTGCCCCGGCGTCATGCCGAACATCAGCCCGGCGAAGGGCTCCAGGATCAGATCCTGCGTCGAATAGGCCAGCATCGACAGGAAGACGAACAGGGTGAATATCCGGGCCTGCCGGTCCTGCCAGACATCGGCCAGGCTGTCGCGGAAGCTGGTCGCTGCCGGGCGCTGCGTCGCTTCAGGCAGGGCCGGCCGGCGCTCCACGCCCCGCACCGCGAGGCAGGCGATGGCAAAGGCAGCCGCCCCGGTCGCCGCCGTCACGGCAATCAGGCGCGGGTGGGAATAGGGTTCCAGCAGGAAGCCGGTGACGATGGAGGTCACGACGATGCCGGCGATCATCATCATCCAGGTGATGGTCGCCGCCGTTGCCCGTCGCTCCGGCGCGGTGCGTGTCGCCAGCAGGGCCAGCAGCGAGGTGCCGCTGGCGCAGATGCCGACGCCGATCAGCACATAGGCTGGAACGGCGACCAGCAGGCCCAGCGCCTGGCTGTGCGCGAAGGCGAGCGGGGACGCTGCCGCCATGGTGCCTGACAGGCCCAGCAGGGCCAGCCCGCCCAGAATCCAGCGCTGCCGCGAGCCGTCCGTGTCGGAACGGTGGCCCCAGACTGGCCGGGAAATCTGCACGGCATAATGGATGCCGACCAGCAGGCCGGGAATCACCGCCGCCAGCCCCAGCTCGACGATCAGCACGCGGTTCAGCGTGGAGTTGGTCAGCACGACGATGGCGCCGAGCGCCGCCTGCACCAGCCCCAGCCGGACGATATCCAGCCAGCCGAGTCCGGCGCTGGCCGGGAGATGGGGGCGGAAGAGGGAAGTACGCATGGCCTCACTCCCTCAGGAAAATTAAACGGGCATCGCCAGTCCGCGCAGCCCGAAGGCCGCGACCATCATGCCGGTGACATACAGGCCGACACCGGCGGCCGAATAGAGGATGGCGCGGCTGACCGGATCGCGCAGGAACCACACCATCAGCAGCAATTGCGCCGCGACCAGCGCCTCGATGAGGATGGCATGACCGTCCAGCCCGGCCATGTGCAGCATGACGATCACGCCGGCCTGTGCCAGGGCGATCACCGCGCAGGCGATCAGCGCGGCCATACCCGCACCATAGCGCGCCGGCAGGCTGCGGATGCCCATCTCGCGGTCGCCGCGGATCGACTTGAAATCGTTCAGCGTCAGGATTCCATGGGCGCCCAGCCCGTAGAGCAGGGCGATGCCGGCCATCGTCCAGGAGGGCGGATGGCCCAGCACGGCGACGGCGGCGGTCAGCCAGGGCAGCGTCTCGTAGCTGAAGCCGACCAGCCCGTTGCCGATCCAGCCATTCTGCTTGAAGCGGAAGGGCGGGGCGCTGTAGGCCCAGGCGAAGGCCAGGCCGAACAGCGCGGCGGTGAACACCCACGGACCGAGCAGCAGCGCCACGGCGGCGGAAATGCCGGACATGGCGATGGCGATATAGAGCCCCCAGCTACCCGGCATGCGGCCCGACGGGATCACCCGGTCCGGTTCGTTGATCGCATCGACATGGCGGTCGAACCAGTCATTCACCGCCTGGCTGGTGCCGCAGATCAGCGGACCGGCCAGCAGGATGCCAAGGGCGACCAGATACCAGCGCTCGCCTATCGGTGCCCCGGCGGCAACGGCCCCGCAGACATAGGCCCACATCGGCGGAAACCAGGTGATCGGCTTCAGCAATGCCAGCACGGCACCCGGCGTCGGTCCCCTGACGGGTGACGGGCCGGTATCGGTCTGTGGGCGAGCCATTTCCATGAGGCGATGCTAAGCTTCGCCCCTTCGGAGTGTCAATTTTAATTTACAGTTTTGGGGAGGCAGTCGTATTGACAGCAGCGGCCTGTCAGGAGGCGGAGGCGGGCCGGTAATCCTCCAGCCCATGCCGGCGTAGCTTGATATAGAGGCTCTGCCGCGACAGACCGAGGATTTCGGCGGCGCCGGCGCGGTTGTTGTTGGTCTGGTCGAGCGCCGCCTCGATGCAGATCTTCTCGATCACATCCAGCGATTCACGGATCAGCTCCTTCAGCGGCACCTTGCCAACCAGGCTGGCAAAACCCTCGGCCTGATCGACGGATCGCGGCGGCGGCAGGGCGATGCGCTCGTTGCTGAGGACCTGCGGGATCACCAGGATCTGCACCGTGCCGGTATCCGGGTTCTGCCGCGCCGAGATTGAGACCTGCCGGTCGCCTGACAGATTGTCGGTCAGCACGGAGGAGAAGCCGCGCACCACGACCTCGTCCACCAGCCGCGAGAAGAGGACGTGGATATCGATGGCGGCCTTGGTGAACCAGGAACCGATATGCCGGCCGATCACCTGGCTGAGCGATGGCGCATGGACGAAGTCGAGGAACAAAGTGTTCGCCGCCTGAATCTGGCCGTCTGCGTCGGTCTGCACCGCGGCCTCGGGCACGCCGGACAGGTCGATGGCGTGACCGACTGCTGGCTCGGCGCCACGCTGCAGGCGGATTTCCTGCGCGCCGGAGGACGGCCACAGCGAGACGAAGAGGTTGGTGACACCATTTTCGCGGTAGGAGCGCAGGCTGAGCGACATCTCCTCGCCCTTGGCGCTCAGAATACTGTCGATCAGCACGGGGCTGGCGCTGTGGCGGGCCTCGCTGATCGCGTCGGTCAGCCGCTCGCGTTCCTGCCTGCCGAAGAAATCGCGCATCGGCTTGCCGGTCAGGCTGCCCTTTCCGGCCCCCAGCAGTGTCAGGGCGGCGGCGTTCGCGTCCAGCACCGACTTGCGGTCGCCATCCAGCATCAGATGGGCGACGGCGGACAGCTTGAAGGCGGTGCGGTAGCGCGCTTCCGCTTCCTGCAGCGCGCGGTAATCCGCCTCCATCGCCATCTGGGTCTCGACCAGGCGCTGCTGGTCGAGCGATTGCTGCCGCAGGTCGCGGCCGATGACCAGCGTGAAAGGCAGCCAGTCGGCCCGGTGGGCGGAATAGACCACCGGCAGGTCGGGCCTGCCGTCAACGCGGTGATTGACCTGATAGCCGCGCGCCGGCCGGTTCTTCGTATCCGGTGCCAGCATCGCCTCGACTTTGGGCACTGACTCGATGGTCACGCAATCGGCCAGGCGCTTGCCGGCGAAGCCGGTCACGCCCCACTCGTCCAGCCTGGGATCGGAAATGCGGATGCTCGATATGATTCCCTTGTCATCGACGAACATGACGATGTCCGCGCCGAGGGAGATCAGGGACACCAGGGCATCCGGGTCAAGCTTCTTCAGGAGGCCGCCATCGACCCCTTGAATTTCGCTCCCAGGATGACCGTTGGGGGGTGTCATGGGCTGAGCCAATCTATGCCGCTTGAGCTTACAATTGCAGTCCTGCCGGTATCCGTCTTTCCGGCAGGAGGGGTGCCTGGTGCACAAGCCTGTTGATTAAGTTCTTCTAGATCATAAAAGCTTTTACAAATCCTGGCAGCTGAATAGACGCTGTCACAGACGCAGTCAATCCCTATTTCTACAAGAAAATCAACGGATTTCAAGGCGGCTGCGCCACCAACCACCAGGGGGAGTCTGCGGCCAGCGCTAAGCCTCCTGATCTGGCTGACGAGGTGCTGGAATTCACCGGCCAGCCGCTCATTGCTCCAGCCAATGCAGACGACATCCGCGCGCGCCACAGTGGCGGCCAGCATGGCGGCATTTTTCGGGCCTGGATCGACCACGGTCCGCGACCAGCCCAGCGTGTCGAACAGCAGGCCCAGCAGATGGGTTGTCAGCGTGTGCTGCTCGCCCTGGGGCGTCATCAGGGCGGCGAAAGGCCTGATCGTGGTGCCAACCGGATTCCGGGTCTCCATGGCAAAGGTCTGGATCAGGTCCTGCAGGCGGGCCGTTCCGATGGTGACATCAATGAAGTCGCAGCTGTCCCCGACCCATCGTTCGCCGAGCTGGCGGGCGGCGGCTTCGATGAACAGCGCCTTCATATAGTCGGGCCGGCCTGCCGGCAGCTTATGCTCGATAAAGGATTTGAGGACGGCCGCCCGCGTGCCCGGCGCCAGAATGAGGTCTTGAAACTGGGCGAGGGGCTTCCGGTAAAGACGGTCGTGTTCCAGACCCAGGTCATACATTGCCGCAAGGTTCCCGGCCATCATGGGCGCCACCGTCCCTTGCAGAATGCGGCGGAGTTTCTCTCTTTCACCCGGTTTTAAGTAAGCGTTCCCGGCTTCACATGCAATAGCGCGCATATGCCAGGCAGCGATATCCGCCGGTCCTGCGAAGGCCGGTTCGTATTCGGCCAAAGCTGTGTCGGTTCTGTCCATCGTCACGGCGCCTCATCCCTCGGGGAGTGGAGTGCCGGCGGGTTTGGGGCTCTTGTGGCGATTTTCATCGCGCCGCGCTTTGCGCCGACAAGCCCGTACACCATGCGCCTAGTTGGCGCGCATGTAAACAATCTTATACGTCAAAGAAAGTTGACACTTCTGAAATCCGGGGTTTACTCTTTCCCAGTCCGGTTCGCCCTTCGTCAGGTACGGCAGGGCGGGCACGGTAGGGAAGGAAGCCTACAGATGGCCCAGATCGAAAAAACGGCCGCTTACAAGGCGCTTTACACGGATGAGGAGCGGCAGCGGCGCGACCGCAGCGTCTGGACATTGGTTCAGGGGGTGCTGGCACCCGTCCAGTTTCTGGCCTTCCTGATCAGCCTGGCCCTCATCCTGCGCTATCTGGCAACCGGCGACGGCCTGGTCGCCGCGCAGGTCTCCATCGTCGTGAAGACGCTGACGCTGTACGCGATCATGGTCACCGGCTCGATCTGGGAGAAGGAGGTGTTCGGCCGATACCTCTTCGCCCGGCCCTTCTTCTGGGAAGATGTCTTTTCCATGCTGGTGCTGGCGCTGCACACCGCCTATCTGCTGTGCCTGTATCTGGATGCGCTGGGCCCGGCCGGGCAGATGGTCCTGGCGCTCGCCGCCTATGCCACCTACGTCGTGAATGCCGGGCAGTTCCTGTGGAAGCTGCGCATGGCGCGGCTGGAGCGCCCCGCTCAGGCTGGTTCCGCGCCGGTCGGGTTGGCCGCGGAGCCGTCCCGATGACCGCCGTACAGAACATGCCGTCACGCGATACCGGGCAGGATGCGGCCTGCCGCTCCGGGCAGCTGATCCGCGAGCGCGGCCAGCACGAGGTGTTCTGCGGCCTGACCTCCATCATGTGGCTGCACCGCAAGATGCAGGACGCCTTCTTCCTGGTGGTCGGCTCCCGCACCTGCGCCCATCTGATCCAGTCCGCCGCCGGCGTGATGATCTTCTCCGAGCCGCGCTTCGCCACGGCGATCATGGAAGAACGCGACCTTGCCGGCATGGCGGACATGCATGACGAACTCGACCGGGTGGTCGAGGAACTGCTGCAGCGCCGGCCCGACATCCGCATGCTGGTACTGGTCGGGTCCTGTCCGTCCGAGGTCATCAAGCTGGATTTGTCGCGCGCGGCGGAACGGCTGAACCGGCGCCTGGCGCCGCGCCACCGTGTGCTCAGCTATTCGGGCAGCGGCATCGAGACGACCTTCACCCAGGGCGAGGATAATTTCCTGGCGGCGCTGGTGGCCGATGGTGCCACCCAGCCGGCGAAGGCAGAGACGGCATCGCTCGTCATCGCCGGCTGCCTGGCCGATGTGGTGGAGGACCAGTTTGCGCGGCTGTTCCGCGATCTCGGCATCGCCGATGTCGCCTTCCTGCCGTCGCGGTCCAGCGAGGCCCTGCCGGCCATCGGCCCGGACACGCGCTATATCATGGCCCAGCCCTATCTCGGTGCC
>NZ_JAKUSO010000002.1:0-98164 GCF_022449305.1 Oceanibaculum sp.
AGCGGCCGGCCGATGAGCGTTGCCGGCGCCATCCACAGGGCGCTGTCCTTGCCCTCCTCGATGTCCAGCACGCGCCCGGTCCGGTCGATCCGCAGCATCGTGTCGGGCACCGCCTCGACCAGCGTCTGGATGCGCCGCTCGCTCTGCCGCACCACCTGAAGCAGCCGCTTCTGTTCGCTAAGGTCGAGGACACTGCCGAAAACCGCCGCCCCAGCCGGGCTTCCACCAACGGGATGCAGATCGAGACGCCACCACATCTTTCCCGCCGGCAGCGTCACCACTTCCTCGCACTGCACCGGAAGGCCCTTGTCCCGGCATTGCCGGAACCGCGCCTGCAGGGACGCCGCCTCCTGCACGCTCATCAGGTCGTAGAGGCTCCGGCCGGCCATGGCCTCGGGCGGCAACCCGGCCAGCGCGGCGAAGCGGGTATTCACCTCGGCCAGCCGGAATCCGCCGGCACCGTCATCGGCCAGCAGGAACATGCCGAGCAGCGGATGATCGAAGACCGCCGGCCGCGAGGGCACACCGTCCCTGGGTTGTTGTCTGCTGGCGTCCCCGGTCATCCGGAATATCCGCTGTCGCCGATGCGAAGAATCATGAACGTTCCGTCTGGCCACCCCGGCCGCTTCACTTGGCGTGTCCCGCCAGCAGATTGCGATAAATCTATGCGATTTTTAGACAAACTAACGAGCAACATTGTGTGCCCAATGTCAACATACCTTTTTATTTAGGGGGTGATTTTTAAAAAAGCTTAATGAACAAGATGCTTTTTCGCGAATCAGGCTTGTTCGAATCTGCTAATACACAAAAAATCTGGGGATGTTGAAAGCGGCATACGATACTATAATAGCGTCATCTGCTCTCCTTCAGCATCATTCCGACCCGGGGATTCACATGCCGCAGCACCAGGACCGCAACAGCCGAGAGGCTGTCTTGCTGCATATAAGCCGGCAGTTCGAGGATATCGCGAAACGCGTTTCGCAGGATGTGACGCATCATGCCGCAAGCAGCCCGGTTCCGGCCGCCGTCGGCTTCGTGCTCTATTTCCTGCGCAACAGCGAAGGCGAGCCCCTGAAGGACACGACGCTTGTGCGCGTCGGCATCACAATGAAGGAGATGGAAGAGACAGAGGGTTTCGCAAATCTGGTGGAGACCTGCAAGCTGCGGCACCTTACCGCCCGGCTGGAAGAACATTTCTACAGCCAGCAACCTGTTTTCACACGTATATATAAGGTGGTGGTCGATGGCTGGTCTTAACCATCAATTAACACCCGTCTGTCTTGATGGCCGGGCCACCAAGACATAGTATGCGCAGCGCGAGAATGTTGGTGACGATGACACATCACTTCTGTTTCCCGGGGCGAACGGCCTAGAACGGATTATTGAATGACCCCCCAGGAAATATTGCTGCTCATTCAGCGTCACGAATTCTGGCTTGAACGGAAGCCCGGCGGCGGCCGTGCAAACCTGTCGGGCATGAACCTGTCCGGGTTCAACCTCGCCAATCTGAACCTGCAGTCCGCCAAATTCTCCGGCGCCAATCTCAGCCGCTGCATCCTGGCCGGCGCGGACCTCAGCTATTGCGACCTGTTCTGCGTCAATCTGGATGCCGCCGACCTCAGCAATGCGGTGCTGCACCGTGCCGATCTGCGCGGCGCGCATCTGCGCAACGCCAACTTCACCGGCGCCAATCTGAAGGAAGCCGACCTGCGCGGTGGCGCGCTGATCAGCGGCAATCCCGCGAACCCGGCGACCATGCTGCGCGCCGACCTCAGTTTCGCGGAGATGGACGCCGCCATGCTGCAGAGCGCCAACATGTCCGGCGCCGACCTGTCGAACGCCACCATGGTCGAGGCGAATCTGGAAAGTGCTTTGCTGTGCGGCGCCAACCTGTCCGGCGTCAATCTGCGGGGCGCACAGCTGGAAGGAGCCGACCTGTCGGGCGCCAACCTGACCGGCGCCAACCTGGCCGATGCCAATCTGACCGGCGTGAACCTGACCGGCGCCGTGATCTCGCGCACCAACATGGCGCGCGCGGAGATGAACCGCGCCATCCTGACCAATGTCGATCTGGGCGGCGCCGACCTGACCGGCGCCAACATGGCGGAGACGCGCCGTGCCCTGTCGCGCTCGATCCACGACATCGTCCGCGACCATGTCACCTGGGTCGAAAGCGATGGCGTGATGGGCGTCCGCGCCGAACTCTCGAAGGCCGACCTCAGCCGCCAGGACCTGTCCGGCGCCGACCTGTCCGGCGCCGACCTGCGCGGCGCGGTGCTGGTGGGCGCGCGCCTGGCCGGCAGCCGGCTGGTCATGTCGGACCTGTCGGAGGCCAATCTGGAAGGGGCCGACCTCGAAGGCGCGGTGATGGACGGGGTCAACCTGTCCAACGCCAACATGACCACCGCCCGGCTGCGCGGCGCCACCCTTGCCTCGGTCGAGATCAAGAACAGTGACGGCAAGCCGACCGGCCGGCTGTGGCCGGCGAACCTGGCCGGCGCCGACCTGTCGCGCGCCGACCTCACCAACGCCATCCTGTCCGGCGCCAACCTTGCCAAGACCGACCTGACCGGCGCCAAGCTGCACAACACCAACCTGATCGGCGCCAATCTGCGGGATGCGGTGATCGATCCAGCGCAGCTGACACTGGCCCTGCGCGACAGCGAGTCCTGACCCGCCCCTGATCTGGCGCACACCGAACGCTTGCACAGAGCGCCGGGTGACCGATCTAATGGGCTGGTGACCGCAACGCAGGTTTTCTTCATGCCAGATGACGCGCCGGAAGAGCGCCTCACCGCCACCGTCCATGCCCGGATATCCGAGATCGGCTCTGCCGACTGGGATCGCTGCGCCGAGCCGGACAATCCCTTTGTCAGCCATGCCTTCCTGTCGGCGCTGGAGGAGTCCGGCTCGGTCGGGACGGAGGCGACCGGCTGGCTGCCGCAGCATGTGGCGCTGCGCGACGGGGCAGGCAGGCTGCTGGCCTGCGCGCCGGCCTATATCAAGCTGCATTCCCAGGGCGAATATGTGTTCGACCATGGCTGGGCCGACGCCTTCGAGCGCGCGGGCGGGCGCTATTATCCGAAGCTGCAGGTCTGCGTACCCTTCACCCCGGCGACCGGACCGCGCCTGCTGGTATCCCCCGGAGAAGATGCCGGGCGGCTGCGCCCGGCACTGGTGACGGCGCTGGTGCAGCTGTGCGAGCAGGCCGGCCTCTCCTCCCTGCATGTCACCTTCCCGACCGAGCCTGAATACCGGCAGATGGGCGATCTCGGCCTGATCCGCCGGATGGGCCAGCAATATCACTGGGAGAACCGGGGCTATCGCAGCTTCGAGGATTTCCTGGGCGCGCTGAACTCCCGCAAGCGCAAGCAGATCCGCAAGGAGCGTCGCGAGGCACAGGATAGCGGCATTGCCATTACCGCTTACAGCGGCAGCGACCTGAAGCCGGCGCACTGGGATGCCTTCTACCGCTTCTATGAAAGCACCATCGACCGCAAATGGGGCTGGCCCTATCTGACGCGTGGCTTCTTCGACCTGCTGGGCGAAAAGCTGGGGGAGCGCGTCGTGCTGTTCCTCGGCGAGGATGGCACTCGACCGGTCTGCGGTGCCCTGAACCTTGCCGGTACCGACACGCTCTATGGCCGCAACTGGGGCTGCGACGAGCATGTGAAGTTCCTGCATTTCGAAGCCTGCTACTACCGCGCCATCGACTGGGCCATCGAGCAGGGCATGGCCCGCGTGGAGGCCGGCGCGCAGGGACCGCACAAGATCCAGCGCGGCTACCTGCCCGCCCCGACCTACAGCGCGCACTGGATCGCCCACCCCGGCCTCGCCGAGGCCGTCGCCCGCGCCATGGACCGCGAGCGCCCGCTGGTTGAGCGCGAGATCGCGGCGCTGACCCAGGAATACAGCCCCTACCGGCAGGATTCGGAAAGCTAGGAACAGCATGTCAGACCCAATCCAACAGGCCGGCGGCAATGTCGGCTGGCTGACCGCCAGCGACGGCGCGCGGCTGCGTTACGCGACCTTCCGCCGCGAAGGGGCACACGGCTGCTTCCTGGTGCTGCCGGGCTTCACCGAATTCATCGAGAAATATCTGGAGGTGGTGGGGGAACTGGCGGCACGCGGCTATGACTGCGTGGTGCTGGACTGGCGCGGCCAGGGCAAGTCGGACCCGCGGCTGGCCGACCGGCACAAGGGGCATGTACTGGATTTCGGCCATTTCCAGCAGGATGCAAGGCAGCTACTGGACGAGGTCGCGCTGCCGCTGGCGGCGGGGCGGCCGCTCTACGGTCTTGGCCATTCCATGGGCGGGCACAATCTGCTGCGGCTGCTGCATGACCGGGGCGGCGATTTCCGCCGCGCCGTGGCGGTGGCGCCGATGATCGACATCTGGTCGGGCTTCCTGCCGCCCGTGATCAGCCGCGCCATTGCCTGCGCGATGGTGCATATCGCCCCCGATTCCTATGTGCCCAACACCGGCCCCTACGACCCGGCGAAGAAACGCTTCGCGGGCAATCCGCTGACCGGCGACCGGGAACGGTTCGAGCGCACCAAGCAGCTCATCCTGGACGATCCCGATCTCGCGCTGGGCGGCCCGACCTGGCGCTGGCTGGACAGTGCCTTCGACAGCATGGCGCTGCTGCGCCGGCCTTCCTATGCCGCCGGCATCGCCACGCCGGTGCTGATCGCCAGCGCCGGGCGCGACCGCATCGTGCGCAGCGCCGCCCAGCACGAGCTTGCCCGGCACATGCCGGCCTGCCGGATTCTCGACTTTCCCGAGGCTGAACACGAAATCCTGCTTGAACGGGATGCCATCCGGCTGGAATTCTGGCGCGCCTTCGATGCATTCATGACTGAGGACAAAGGATGACCGGCAGCTTCTACATGCCCGGCGAATGGCACCCGCACCGGCGCTGCTGGATGGCCTGGCCCGCCGGCACGCGGCTGTGGGGCGAGAAGACGGGCGAGGCGCATGCCGCCTTCGTCGCCGTCGCCCGCGCGATTGCCCGGTTCGAGCCGGTGCGCATGCTGGTCAACCCGGAGGATGCGCCGAACGCCCGCCAGCTGCTGGACGGCGTTGCGGAAGTGATCGAGACGTCCTACGACGATTCCTGGCTGCGCGACACCGGCCCCAGCTTCGTCATCAATGGCACGGGCGGCATCGCCGGCACCGACTGGGTGTTCAATGGCTGGGGCGAGCGCCAGCCGCATGAGCGCGACGCGGCGCTGGCCGGCTGGATTCTGGACCGTGAGGGCATCGCCCGCCGCTCCTCGCCGCTGGTGAATGAGGGCGGGGCGATCCACGTCGATGGCGAGGGCACGCTGCTGGCGGTCGAGACCACGATCCTGAACCAGAACCGCAACCCTGACCTCACCCATGTCGAGATCGAACGTGAACTCTGCGCCGCCACCGGTGGGGAGAAGGTGATCTGGCTGCCCGGCGGGCTGGATGGCGATTACGGGCCGGTCGGCACCGACGGCCATATCGACACTGTGGCCTGCTTCGCCCGGCCCGGCCTCGTGCTGGCACAGGTGACGCGCGAGCCGGCTGACAGCGACTACGAGACGCTGCAGGAAAATCTGCGAGCGCTGAAGGCCGCGACGGATGCGAAGGGCCGCAAGCTGGAGGTAGTGGAGATCGAACAGCCAGCACGGCGCGAGGATGAGGCGACGGGCGGACGGCTGCCGATGTCTTACGTGAATTTCTACCTGGCCGGCGTGCCGGGCGGGAAGCAGGGGCTGGTGCTGCCAATCTATGACGATTCGGCGGCCGAACCCGCCATTGCCACGCTGCAATCCGTGTTCCCGGAACGCGAGATCGTCACCGTGCCTGGCACTATCCTGTTCGAGGGCGGCGGCGGCGTGCATTGCATCACGCAGCAGGAGCCGATGCCGTGAAGAGGCGCGCCAGCGCTCAGCACTTCATATGGAAATCCATCGCCCCGATGAAGCGGTTCACCACCTGCTTGTCATCGGACAGCGGCAGGGTGACCAGCTCATAGGCGACATGGTCCTTACCCCGCCAGACCACTTTTCCGGAGGTGCGGACCGGCACCTGACGGGATTGCAGCCCCTTGTAGAACTGCCGCATGCGGTCATCGAAAATCTCGTCCACCAGCTTGCCGGTATTGTCCACGCCGACCCAGTTGACGATCTTGGTGCCGATCAGCGTGTAGCGGAAATTATCGAGTTCGGGGACATATTCGAGAATAAATATATTTCCGAGACATTCCTTCATCTCGACCGGGTCGAAATCGCCACGCGCCGGCAGCTTCCCCCCGACACGCCTGCTCCGCCACAACTCATAGAGCCGCATCAGCATCGGCGACTGGATGTCCATGCCGTAATCCGCAATGGCATCGTCGCGGGGGCTGTGGACAAGCGAGGGTGTATCCTCCGCCGGGAGCGCGCCTGGCACCGTATCGGCGCCCTTGCTGGTATCGTTCATCGCCATGGTCAAACGCTCGCGGCGCCTTCTGCGTCACTGGATCGAATTTTATTCAATATATACGAACACACGCACTTATCTGGATCATTTTTCGCCCGCACAGTTAATCGTGCGCAAAAAGGCGGGACGCAGCTTTGTAAATAAAGGCGACACCGCGCGATTTACCAAGAAATCACAGGATATTCCAGGACTTTCCCTCCCTTTAATATTGCGACTGGCTTGCACAATCAGTGGCTTTGACCGCCAACGCAGCCAATTCACGCGAAGGATTCCAGCCAATAGATCGTGGCGCCCATGATCCGGTCCACAGTCACCCCGTCATCAGCCAGCGGCAGGGCCAGAAGCTCGAAGCGCACATGCCGCTTGTCGCGCCAATGCACGGTGCCATGAATACGGGCCGGTTTTCCGGAGGTGCGGACCAGCCGATAGAAGGAGCGGCCATGCTCACCGAAAAGCTCGCCGACCAGACGGCCCGTATTATCGACGCCGACCCATTTCACGATCTCGGTGCCGATCAGCGTGTAACGAAAATCATCCAGTTCCGGCACATATTCGGTCAGGAAGATGGCGCCCAGCACCTCCTTCATCTCCGGCGGATCGAAGTCCCGGCGCGCCGGCAGGTGGCCATCCCGGCATTTGCCGCGCCAGAGATCGTGCAGCAGAATGAGGCGCGGCGACTCGAGCCTTACCTCGGTATCGAGTTCGACATCCTCGTGCGGTATGTAACCATCATCTTCCATATCGCCTGCATTATTGTTCGCTCGCCAGACGGAAGATCATCCCCCCGATGAACCGGTTCACCTGCCTGCCATCATCGGCCAGCGGCAGGACCACGGTTTCATAGCCGATATAGTCCCGGCCCAGCCAGTCGACAGGCCCGTGAACGCGGATCGGCCGCCGTTCGTCGCGCACCTTGCGATAGAGCGCCAGCCCCGCGGCGCCGAACACCTCGCTGATCAGCAGGCCGGTGCTGTCGCGGCGCACCACGCTGGTGATCTCGCTGCCCACCAGCGTGTAGCGGAAATCGTCATCCTCCGGCAGTGCCTCGACAAGGAACACGCTCCCCAGGCAGTCGCGCATCTCCAGCGGATCGAAGTCAGCGCGGGCGGGCAGAAGGTCGCCCCGGCATTTCTCCTGCCAGAGTGTGTAGAGCCGCAGCAGCAGCGGCGCCTCTACCTTCATGTCCGGGTCCCAAACGCCCGGCTTCGTTTCCGCCATAACACCGCCTTGTGTGCACACTTGCATGCGCAAAGTCGCACGTATTTTTATTCAATTCCAATGATATTGTCGTGACCGGACGATAACAGACTGACAAACCGAGGATTATCATTGCAAGAGGCAGTGGCATAGCCATATCACCGGCAGGCGCCCCTGCGACAGCCCCCGGGACAGCCCCCGGGACAGGATGAGGAAAAGACGCATGACCCAGATCACCGTTGCCGCCACCCAGATGGCCTGTTCCTGGGACAGTGCGGCCAATATCGCGACGGCGGAGAAGCTGGTGCGCGAGGCGACCGGGCGCGGCGCCAACATCGTGCTGATCCAGGAGCTGTTCGAGACGCCCTATTTCTGCGTCGATCAGAAGCTGGAGCTGTTCGCGCTGGCCAAGCCGATCGACGAGAATCCGGCGGTCGCGCGTTTCCGCGAACTGGCGGCGGAGCTGGGCGTGGTGCTGCCGGTCAGCGTGTTCGAGCGCGCCAACAACGCCTATTACAATTCGCTGGCGATGGTGGATGCGGACGGGTCTATCCTCGGCATTTACCGCAAGTCGCACATCCCCGACGGGCCGGGCTATCAGGAGAAATTCTACTTCAACCCCGGCGATACCGGCTTCAAGGTCTGGGACACACGCTTTGGCCGGCTGGGCGTGGGCATCTGCTGGGACCAGTGGTTCCCGGAATGCGCCCGCGCCATGGCGCTGCTGGGGGCGGATTTCCTGTTCTACCCGACCGCCATCGGCAGCGAGCCGCAGGATGCCAGCCTCGATTCGAAGGATCACTGGCAGACCGTCATGCGCGGCCATGCGGCGGCCAACATGGTGCCGCTGATCGCCAGCAACCGCATCGGGCGGGAGGAAGGCGAGGCCGCCGGCATCACCTTCTACGGCTCCTCCTTCATCGCCGACCATAAGGGCCAGATGGTGGCGGAGGCCAACCGCAGCGACGAGACTGTGCTGACCGCCAGCTTCGATATCGGCCGCATCCGCGCCGAGCGTGCCGGCTGGGGCTTCTTCCGCGACCGCCGGCCGGAACTCTATGCGCCGCTCATGACGCTGGACGGCCGCACCACGCGCTAGAGGCTGTAGAGCACGGCGCCCACGAGGCCAGCCAGCACCACCACCGCCCAGGGCGGTGCCTTCCAGAATTGCAGCGCGGCGTAGCAGACCAGCGCCGCCGCTAAATCCGGCGCGCCAGCGACGGCGGTGGTGAAGACCGGGTCATAGAGCGCCGCCAGCAGCAGCCCGACCACGGCGGCATTCACCCCCATCAGCACCGATTGCGCCTTCGGATGCGCCCTTAAGGACGACCAGAAGGGCAGCGCGCCCCAGATCAGCAGGAAACCCGGCAGGAAGATCGCCAGCGTTGCCAGCAGCGCCCCCGGCACGCCGCCCATCAGCGCGCCGAGATAGGAGGCTATGGTGAAGATCGGCCCCGGCATCGCCTGGGTCACGCCATAGCCGGCGATGAAGGCCTCGCGCCCGACCCAGCCGGGCTCCACCACCTCCGCCTGCAGCAGCGGCAGCACGACATGGCCGCCGCCGAACACCAGCGCGCCAATGCGATAGAAACTGTCGAAGGCGGACAGCATCAGCGAATCCCCCGCCGACGCCGCCAGCGGCAGTCCCGCCAGCAGCGCGAAGAACAGCGCGAGGCACAGCCAGCCGAACCCGCGCCCATAGGGGGCGGCGACATGTCGGGCGCCATTGCCCGCCGCCGGCTTCAGCAGCGCGGCACCAACGGCAGCCCCCAGCAGGATGGCGGCGATCTGCGCCACCGATCCCGCCCACAACACGACGATCAAAGCCGCCGCCACCGCCAGCGTCGCACGCTCCCGGTCCGGGCAGAGCGACTTGGCCATGCCCCAGACCGCCTGCGCGACCACCGCCAGCGCCACCAGCTTCAGCCCCTTCAGCGCGCCCTGCTGCCAGGCCGCCTGCGTCTCGCCCAGCGCCATCACGCCATAGGCGAACAGCGCCATCGCCACCGCCGAAGGCAGGGTGAAGCCGATCCAGGCGGCAATGCCGCCCAGCCGCCCGCCCGCCAGCGTGCCGATGGCAAAGCTGGTCTGGCTGGAGGCGGGGCCCGGCAGGAACTGCGACAGTGCCACAAGGTCGGCGTAGGTCTGCTCGTCCAGCCAGCCGCGCCGCACGACAAATTCCTGCCGGTAATAGCCCAGATGCGCGACCGGCCCGCCGAAGGAGGTGCAGCCGAGCCGGAGGAAGATCCGGAAGATGTCGAGGACAGAATGGCGGGGAACGGAACTCATGGCGCGCGGGCACTCCTCCGGTCGGTCAGGCCGGCAGGATTACCGCAAGCCCCCCGCCATGCAAGGCCGCAAGGGTTACGCTTTCGTTGCAGCCTTTTCAGGTTGCCCCCTCACCCGGCTCGCTGTCGCTCACCCCCCTCTCCCGCGAGGGGAGAGGGTTACAAAGCTGCCCCCTTCTTTTCCTCTCCCCTGGAGGGAGAGGGTTGCGCAGCCTTATCGAGGCGATAGCCGAGATTAGGCGAAGCTGGGTGAGGGGGAACTATGCTGCAGCAGCCTTGCGTTCGCGGGCCAGCTTCTCGCGCCAGACCTGTAGCAGCGCGCCACTGACGATGAGGGCGGCACCGGCCACGCTGATCCAGGCCGGCAGGTCGCCGAACACCACGAAATCGTAGAAGGTCGCGAAGATCAGGGTGGCGTAGTAGAAGGGGATGACATAGCTGGCCTCGGCCCGGCGCATCGCCTGCAGGAAGAAGGTCTGGGCGCACAGCATGGTGACGCCGATCAGCGCCATCACGCCCCATTGCGCGGGCGTCGGCGGCAGCCAGACAAACAGCACCGCCGTCAGCGCGATGGCGGCGCCGATGCCATTGTTCACCACCAGGATCTGGAAGGGCGGCTCGCGGCTGGTCAGCCGCTTGATGAGGATCGCCTCCGCCCCCATCAGCAGGGCGGCGGACAGCGCCACCAGCGCCACGATCTGGAAGGCGTCCGTGCCCGGCCGCACGATCAGCATGCCGCCGGCCAGCGCGATGGCCGCGGCCAGCCAGCGCCAGCGGCCCACCTTCTCCCCCAGGAAAGGGATCGCCAGCATCATGGTGAAGATCGGGCTGAGGAAGCTGATCGCCATGGCGTCGGCCAGATTCATATGCGCGGCGGCGGCGAACATGCAGGACACGCCGGCCCAGCCGACCGTGCTGCGCGCGGCATGGGTGCCCCACTGGATGCCGTGGAAACGCGGCCGCCAGACCGTCAGGATCAGCAGCAGCGCCAGGAAGGCGAAGCCGAAGCGCCCGGCGCTGACCTGCATCGGATGCAGCGGCGTGCCCTCGATCCCCAGCGCTGCACTGCCCAGCGGCCCCAGCGCCTTCGCCATCAGGCTGGTCGCGGCGATCAGCGCGCAGGAACACACCATCATCGCCGCACCGATGACCGGCCCGCGCCCGGGAGATACTGAAGCTGTGTCCGAAGCCGCCGTCACGATTCCTGCCCCGCTGCGAGAATCCGCACATGCCGTCTCATCGCAGGGACACCGCCACCTACTCCACCCGTCACCCCCGCATTTATTGCGGGGGTCCAGGCTTCGGCCTGCTGGATCGTCGGTCGAGCAGGCTGAACCCTGGATTCCCGGTACAAGACCGGGAATGACGGCCTGAGATGTATCGAAAAGAGAGAGTCAGCCTGTAGCACCGCGATGATCCGCAAGATATCCGAATATCCGCAGACACCACGGCAGGGAGGGCGGGTCAATCGCGATTGCCGTAACGACCCGTTGCACCCGAGAAAGGTTGCGTAGGGCAAACCGGCGTCAGGCGGATTTCTTCTCCGGCAGCACGACCCAATCCGGCGTCAGCGGCGTCAGCACCGTGTCGCCGACGGTCAGCCTTGCGCCGCTCTCCAGCGCTTCCAGCCGCAGCAGGGCGAGGCCGACCGCGAAGTCCGGCCCATCGACGGCGCTGCGCATCTCGCCGGCTTCCTTGCCGTCCGCCTCGATGATCGCGCCGGCCTCCGGCAGCGGCCCGGCGATGCCGACCGGCAGCAGCCGCTTCTTGATGAGGCCGCGATATTTCGTGCGCGCCGTCAGCTCCTGGCCGACATAGCAGCCCTTCTTCCAGTCGACGCCATGCAGCTCGTCGAAGCCGTTTTCCAGCAGGATCGCCTTGTCCACCTGCATGTCGCGGCTGCCATCCGGCAGGCCCAGCGATATCCGCAACCGGTCATAGGCCGCCGGATCGCCCACGGCGAACCCGGCCGCCTCCAGCGCCGCGACATCGGGTAGGTAGAGCCGCGCGCCCGCCCCGGCCAGGCGCGGATCGGCAAAGGCGACACCGCCGCCGAAGGGTACAGCGGCCCCCGCCTCATCCGGCAGGCCCAGCGCCTTCAGCGCATCATCCCCCCAGGCGATGGCGACCTGCATATCCTCCACCACCTCGATGGTGGCCTTGGCGCGCAGCCGGTAGAGCGACAGCCGGCGTTTCAGATCGTCGAGCCGGTCGGCTTCCCCATCCAGCAGATAGGTCCCGTCCTGCTCGGCAATGAAAAAATCGTGCAGAAACTTGCCCTGCGCCGTCAGCAGCGCCGACCAGAGCGCGCGGTCCGGCGTCACCTTCGCCACATCGTTGGACACCAGCCCCTGCAGGAAGCTCTGCCGGTCCTCGCCGGAAACCTTCAGCAGACGGCGCGGCGGCAGGATGTAAGAAAGCTCGGTCATGGCGATTTCCTCGGATCAGCGTGCCGATCATATCTCGGTCTGGCGCGGCGTGGATGCAAGCCTGCCATGCCCGATGAGTGGCGGCACTTTACCTATAGGTCAGCAACGCGGTAATCATCGATCAAAGGCACTAGACAGGGAGCTGCCGACAATGGACACCGACTATCAGGACATCACCCGTCCGAACGATCTCGAATCCTTCTGGATGCCGTTCACCGCGAACCGCGCCTTCAAGAAGAACCCGCGCATGCTGGTCGAGGCCGAGGGCATGCACTACACCACCGCCGATGGCCGCCGCATCCTGGACGGCACCGCCGGCCTGTGGTGCGTGAATGCCGGCCATCGCCGCGAGAAGATCGTAAAGGCGATCCAGAAGCAGGCGGAGAAGCTGGACTACGCGCCGTCCTTCCAGATGGGCCATCCGCTGTCCTTCGAGCTGGCGAGCCGGTTGACCACCATGCTGCCCGGCTATGACCGGGTGTTCTTCACCGGCGGCGGGTCGGAATCGGTCGATACCGCGCTGAAGATCGCCATCGCCTACCACCGGGTGCGCGGCGAGGGTGCGCGGACCCGGCTGATCGGGCGCGAACGCGGCTATCACGGTGTCGGCTTCGGCGGCATCTCGGTCGGCGGCATCGTCGCCAACCGCAAATTCTTCGGCAGCCTGCTGCCCGGCGTCGATCATCTGCCGCACACCCACAGCCCGGAAAACCAGGCCTTCACGCGCGGCCAGCCGGCTTGGGGCGGGCATCTGGCCGACGAGCTGGAGCGCATCGTCGCCCTGCACGACGCCTCCACCGTCGCCGCCGTCATCGTGGAGCCGGTGGCCGGCTCGACCGGCGTGCTGATCCCGCCGCAGGGCTATCTGCAGAAGCTGCGGCAGATCTGCGACAAGCACGGCATCCTGCTGATCTTCGACGAGGTCATCACCGGCTTCGGCCGTCTGGGTTCCAGCTTCGCCACCGAACATTTCGGCGTGAAACCGGACCTCATCACCACCGCTAAGGGGCTGACCAACGGCTGCGTGCCGATGGGGGCGGTGTTCGCGAAGCAGGGCATCTACGACACCTTCATGGACAAGGCGCCGGAAGGCACCATCGAGCTGTTCCACGGCTACACCTATTCCGGCCATCCGCTGGCCGCCGCCGCGGGCCTCGCCACGCTCGACGTCTATAAGGAAGAAGGGCTGTTCGAGCGCGCCGCCGAACTGGCGCCCTACTGGGAGGATGCCGTGCATTCGCTGAAGGGCACCGGCCCGGTCATCGACCTGCGCAATCTCGGCATCATCGCCGGCATTGAGCTGGAGGGCATCCCCGGCAAGCCGACGGCGCGCGCCATGGAGGCCTTCACTAAGGCCTATGAGAAGGGCCTGCTGATCCGCACCACCGGCGACATCATCGCCCTCTCCCCGCCGCTGATCCTGGAAAAGAGCCACATCGACGAGATGTTCGGCACGCTGGGCGATGTGCTGAAGACCCTGCACTGAGTGCAGGCAGCAGACGAAAGTGGAAAGGCCGGCGGATCATCCCGCCGGCCTTTTTCATACGCCCTTGTACTGGCGGAACCAGTCGATGAAGCGCGGCACGCCCTCATCGATGGGCGTGGCCGGGTCGTAGCCAAGGTCACGGCGGCTATCCGCGATATCGGCATGGGTGGCGGTCACATCGCCGGCCTGCATCGGCAGTTCCTCGATGATCGCCGTGCGCCCGGCGGCCTGTTCCATCACCGACAGGAAGCGGCGCAGCGGCTCCTGCCGGCTGTTGCCGAGATTATAGAGCGTGTGGCGCACGCCCGCCTCGTCCGCTGCCGGCGGACGGGCAATGGCGGCCATCACTCCGGCAATCACATCGTCGATATAGCTGAAATCACGCGCCATCTCCCCCCGGTTGAACAGCCTGATCGGCCGGCCGGCGAAGATCGCGTCGGCGAACAGCCAGGGCGCCATGTCAGGCCGGCCCCACGGGCCATAGACGGTGAAGAAGCGCAGCCCCGTGGCCGGGATGCCGTACAGGCTGGAATAGGAATAGGCCATCGCCTCGTTCGCCTTCTTGGTCGCGCCATAGAAGGAGACCGGCCGGTCGGTCGGGTCGCCCACCGCGAAGGGCAGCTTCTTGTTCGCGCCATAGACGGAGGACGAGCTGGCATAGACCAGATGTACCGGCTGTTCACTATGGCGGGCCAGTTCCAGCACCGTCAGGAAGCCCTGGATGTTGCTGCGCACATAGGCTTCCGGATGTTCCAGCGAATAGCGCACGCCGGCCTGCGCGGCGAGATTCACGATCGCCTCGAACGGCCCCTCGCCGGCCAATGCCGCGCGCACGCCTGCCGCCTCTGCCAGGTCGGCCTCGATAAAGCGGAAATCGCCTTTCGGCAGAGCGGCCAGCCGGGCGCGCTTCAGCGCCGGGTCGTAATAATCGTTCAGATTGTCGATGCCGACCACGCGCTGCCCGGCGCGCAGCAGCGCCGCCGCCAGATGGAAGCCGATGAAGCCGGCAACGCCGGTGACCAGCACGCTCATACCGTGTTGTCCTTTTTTTGCGATCCGGGTGATCCAGATGTAGCGGGCAGGCGTAATAGATAGCAGGTCAAGCATGCCGTGACAGCCCGACGCCTCCCATCACAAGAAATATTGTGCATCGTCACACTTATGAAGTGCAGCCCGTTTTTAATCTGCAAAAACCAAAACATAAACTCTGAAATGGATAATAATCATCAGAAATGATGACCAATTAGCCTGCAACAGCACAAATATTAAGCATTTTTTACTGTGAATATAATCTTATCGTTAATAAAATTTTAATTTTTATTGCGAATTATTATCGAGAAAATTCCGGCGATAAAGCCTCAAAATGTCGGAATAATTTTCCCTTCTGAGGAGTTCATGAACATGAGCGATATTGCCCTGTCAGGCAGCCCCGTCCGCGCCCGGCGCGACGGCCGCAGCCTCTCCGTCATGCAGAAACTGCTGGCCATTGTCGGCCTCTGCATTTCCTTCACCTTCGCCGTCGGCGGTGCCGCCGTCTGGCAGCTCTCACTGATCGGCGAGGAAATGCAGTCGGTCGTGCGCAACGACATGCCGCTGACCTCGATGGTCCACAAGGTTTCCGAACATCAGCTGGAACAGGCAGTGCTGCTGGAGCGGGTGACCCGTCTCGGCGGCCTGCGGTCCGATGCCAACGCCACCAGCCTGCAGAACGCCATCGCGGCGCTGGAGGAACTGACACCGAAGGTCTATGCGGAAATCCGCGCGGCAGAGGATCTGGCGAAAGCGGCCATCGCGAACGCCAAGAATGCGGCGGAAGCGGAAGAATACGGCTCCGCCCTGCATGATCTGGAGGCCATCGACCGCAACTTCGTCATCCTGTCCGATCAGGTTCGCGACATCACCACGGCCCTGCGCGAGGGCCGTATCGAGCAGGCGGAAGGCATGCTGGCTGGTGTGTTGGCCAGCGAGGAAACCCTGCACAAGCAGTTCGTCGCGCTGATCAACAAGCTGGACAGCTTCACCGCGGAGGCCATGGAAACCGCCTATGCGCATGAGCAGTTCGCGCTGAAGCTCATGGCTGCGCTGTCGATTGCCGGCGCCGTACTGGGCTTCGGCATCGCCGCCTGGCTGGTACGCGGCCAGATCACCCGTCCGCTGTCGCAGGTTGTCAATGCGCTGCTGCGGCTTGCCGAGGGCGACACCAGCATCGATGTCGATGTGCGCAGCCGTGACGAGGTGGGTCAGGTCGGCCTCGCCTTCCGCACCTTCAAGCAGCGCACCATCGAGATCAAGCGGCTGGAGGCGGAACAGGCCGAGCGCGAGGCGCGGGCCGAGGAAGAAAAGCGTCAGGCGATGCTGCAGCTTGCTGACAGTTTCGAGCAGAGCGTCGGCAGCATCGTCGGCATCGTCTCGGCGGCGGCGACGGAGCTGGAGGCGGCGGCGCAGACGCTGAACGCCAGCCTGGAGGAGACCAACGCCCAGGCCAGCACGGTCGCGGCGGCGGCGACCCAGGCCAGCACCAATGTCGAGACGGTGGCCACTGCCTGCGAGGAGCTGGCGGCCTCGGTCCGCGAGATCGGCAGCCAGGTCAGCCAGTCTTCCCGCGTCTCCGAACGCGCGGTCGGCACGGCGGAACAGACCCAGGAAACCGCCGAAGGCCTGTTTGCCGCCGCCCAGAAGATCGGCGAGGTGGTGAACCTGATCCAGGAGATCGCCGAGCAGACCAACCTGCTGGCGCTGAATGCCACCATCGAGGCGGCCCGTGCCGGCGAGGCCGGCAAGGGTTTCGCCGTGGTGGCCTCGGAGGTGAAGAACCTCGCCAGCCAGACCGCCAAGGCGACTGAGGATATCACCTTGCAGATCAGTGAGGTGCAGGGCGGTACCCAGCGCACCGTCGGCGCCATCAAGGAGATTGCCCAGGTCATCAACGAGAGCCGGGAAATCGCCTCGGCCATCGCCTCGGCGGTGGAGGAGCAGGACGCGGCAACCCAGGAGATCGCCCGCAATGTGCAGCAGGCCTCGGCCGGCACGCAGGAGGTCTCGGGCGCCATCGTGCAGGTCAGCCAGGCCGCATCCGAAGGCGGCTCGGCGGCCAGCCAGGTGCTGTCCAGCGCGCAGGAACTCTCCCAGTCCGCCGCCCAGCTGCGGACCGAGATGGAAAGCTTCCTCGCCCGGGTTCGCGCGGCCTAAGGCGCGCGGCCTGATCAACACTCCATCTGACACCGCAACAGAAGGGCGCCGGCAGCACTGCCGGCGCCCTTTCCGTGTCCGGAGTCTGCCGTGGGCAGCAGGCTCTGAAGAGCAGCGCCGGACATGTTTAAGAAAAATTAAGAATAGGCTGATATCTAATTTTGCGCGACTTTAACAAACCTTTAAAAAACAAAAGAAATTCAACCTGCAGCTTATCGGTCAGGGACTGGAAATAGCCTTAGCCCGAACAATCACTCCTGACGGGAGACAAGACATTGAAGAACAGGTTCAGCCTCTCTCTCCGCGGCAAGCTGGTCACCCTGACCCTTTGCCTCATCGCGCTGTCTGTGCTCGCGGTCGGCGGCACCACGGCCTACATCCTGAAACAGGACATCGCCAGCCAGGTGATCGCCCGGCAGAATGCCAGCCTGCGCACCGCTGCCGTGCTGCTGCGGAAGGCGATCCCGGAAACCCGCTTCACGGTCAGCAAGGAAGGCCGGGTGTCGGCCCTCACCCTGCCGGCCATCCCGGAGTTTCCGAACCACGACATGATCGACGAGATCGGCCTGCTGACCGGCGAGACCGCGACCGTCTTCGCCTGGGACCCGGCGAAGGAGGATTTCTTCCGCCGCTCCACCAACATCATCAAGGATGACGGCCAGCGCGCCGTCGGCACGCCGCTGGGCAAGAATGGCGCGGTCTATCCCTACATGCTGCGCGGCGAGACCTATAACGGCGAGGCCACCATCCTGGGCAAGGAATACTACACCATCTACGAGCCGATCTTCGGCCCGGAGCGCAAGGTGATCGGCATCCTCTATGCCGGCGTACTGAAATCCACCATCAACGCCACGCTGAACGAGATGATCGTCGCCATCCTGACGGCCAGCGGCGTGGTTCTGGTGATCGGCGGGCTGATCGCCGTGGTGCTGATGGGTCGGACCACCGCGCCGCTGGGCCGGCTGAGTGGGCTGATGGTCGAAGTCGCCAACGGCCGGCTGGACGGCGACACACCCTATACCGGGCGGGGCGACGAGGTTGGCGGCATGGCCCGCGCACTCGACATCTTCAAGGCGAACGCGCAGGAACGCCAGCGCCTGGAAGCCGAACGCGAGCAGAATGCGACCCGCGCCACCGAGGAAAAACGCCAGGCGATGATCGCGCTGGCCGACAGCTTCGAGGAGAATGTCGGCAGCATCGTCAGCATCGTCTCGGCGGCGGCGACGGAGCTGGAAACCGCGGCGCAAACGCTGAATGCCAGCCTGGACGAGACCAACAGCCAGGCCAATACGGTGTCCGCGGCAGCCAACCAGGCCAGCGCCAATGTCGAGACCGTGGCGACCGCCTGCGAGGAGCTGGCCGCCTCGGTCCGCGAGATCGGCGGCCAGGTCAGCCAGTCCTCCAGCATCGCCGACCGCGCGGTCAGCAACGCCAACCAGACCCAGACCACCGCCGAAGGGCTGGTGGCCGCCACCCAAAAGATCGGCGAAGTGGTGAACCTGATCCAGGAGATCGCCGAGCAGACCAACCTTCTGGCGTTGAACGCGACGATCGAAGCCGCCCGCGCTGGTGAAGCCGGCAAGGGCTTCGCGGTGGTGGCCTCAGAGGTGAAGAACCTGGCCAGCCAGACCGCCAAGGCGACCGAGGACATCACCCTGCAGATCGGCGAGGTACAGTCAGTCAGCCACCGCACGGTGGATGCGATCAAGGAGATCGCCAATGTCATCGGCGAAAGCCGGGAGATTGCCTCCTCCATTGCCGCCGCCGTCGAAGAGCAGGGCGCCGCGACCGACGAGATCGCCCGCAATGTGCAGCAGGCCTCGGCCGGCACGCAGGAGGTCTCCAGCGCCATCGTGCAGGTCAGCCAGGCCGCGTCCGAGGGCGGGTCGGCGGCCAGCCAGGTGCTGGAAAGCGCCAAGGAACTGTCCCGTACGGCAGCCAAGCTGCGTAACGAGATGGGCAACTTCCTGAACCGCGTGCGTACCGCCTGAAGCGCGACCGGGTAACGGGCGGGACGGTGGGGTTCGGGCCCCGCCGTCCCGTCAAGCTTTTCGCCCCGGCTATTAACAAACGCTCAACTCTTCTACTCTAGCGTGCTTCGATCATCTCCCGACGGCCACCCCGCAACGACATACGCGATGGACCAGCCAGGTGCCTAATCCCGAAGCAGCGCCGGATATCGCCCCGCAACAGGCAGAAGGGCTGTTGCGGAACCGCGCGACCATCCTGTCCAACCTCGTCGTTGCGCTGCTCTCCGTCCTGGTGTTGCGGGAAACCCTGCCGACCGCGACCACGCTCGGCTGGATCGCCGGCATGGCGGCCCTCAATGTCGCCCGGCTTTTCCTGTCGCACTGGATGCTGCGGTCGGCCTGGCCGGTGAGGCGGAAACTGCATGTCTTCACTGTGGGCGCAGCGCTGAGCGGCCTCAGCTGGGGGTGCCTTCCGGTGCTTTTGCTGCCGGCCGGCACCGAGGCGGATTTTGCCTTTGCCGGCTTCATGATCGCCGGCATGACCGCCGGCGCCATAACCGCCCTGTGCTGGTATCAGCCGGCCTATCTCGGCTTTCTCCTGGGGGCCACCCTGCCGCTTTCCGCCTCCCTGCTGACCCTTCAGCAGCCGGTCTATCTGACGATGGCGGGGCAGGTGCTGTTCTACGCCATCATGCTGGGGGTGATCTCCGCCTTCTACAGCCGCCGGCTATTGCAGAATCTGCGCCTGGAAGCCGCGCTGGACCGGGAACACCGGCGGCTGGAAGCGACCCGGCAGGAACTGGCTCTGGCGCAGAGCAACAAATGGCTGACCCTGGCGCAGCTCCGCCATCATCTGCGCACGCCGATGAATGCCGTGATCGGCTTTTCCGACATGCTGCGCAGCGAGGTGCTGGGGCCGATCGGCAACCCGAAGCACAAGGCCTATATCGACCATATCCACGAAAGCGGCACCCGCGCCCTGCAGACCATCACCCAGATCCTGGAGGTCTCGCAGGCCGAGGCCGGGATGCTGACACTCTCCCGCACGCCCCTCGACATCCGGCAGGAGCTGACGGATTGCCTGCGGCATCATGGCGAGACAGCCAAGCGCCTGAATGTGACCCTCACTGCCGATATCGCGGACGACCTGCCGCCGCTGCCCTGCGACCCGGACCGCCTGCGCCAGATTCTCGACCAGCTGCTGTCCAACGCGCTGCGCCATACGCCGGCAGGCGGAGCGATTACGCTGGCCGCCCGTGTGACACCGAAGCACTGGCTGGAAATCCGCATTGCCGATACCGGCATCGGCATTCCCGAAGACCGGCTGGCCGAGGCGATGACCCCCTTCGTGCAGTTCGACGATGCGCTGGTGCGCCAGCATGACGGCATCGGCATCGGCCTGCCGCTGGCCCGCCGGCTGGTCGAGCTGCATGGCGGCAGCTTCACGCTGGACAGTGCCCCCGACCAGGGAACCACCGTCACCATCCGCCTGCCGCTTTAGCTCCCTGCTCAGGGCGATCGTGATATTGCCGGGCGAAGCGCTTGGCATTTAATTAATTATTAAAATATAATTCACTAATAAAACAGCCGCGACTCTTTTCCCCGAACCGCAGGAACCCCTTCATGTCCAGCTTCCTCTCGCGCGTCAGCGTCAAATTTCAGGTCGGCCTGCTCGGCCTGCTCGGCATCGTCGGGCTCTTGGCGGCTGTCGCCGTCTTCTTCCAGGGCATGGAGAAATTCGCCGAACAGCAGGCCCGGCTGGACCTCGCCGCCGATCAGCAGTTCCAGGCGCTGCGCCTTGATGCGGCATTGCTCGATGCAAGACGCGCGGAGAAGGATTTCCTGATCCGCCGGGAAGACCGCTATGTCGAGCGGCACGGGAAAATCATCGATAACGCCAGCGGCATGATCGGTGGGCTGGCAACCTCGCTGGCCCGGACCGACGCCGCCCTGGCGGAGAAGCTGCGCGAGATCGGCGCCGGTCTCGATACCTACCGACAGCGCTTCGCCGCCGTCGTCGAGTCCCAGCGCCGCCTCGGCTACAAGGAGACGGAAGGGCTGGAAGGCAATCTACGCGCCGCCGTGCATGCGGTGGAGACCCGGCTGAAGGAATATGAGCAGGCGGAACTTGCCGTGCTGATGCTGATGATGCGCCGGCACGAGAAGGATTTCATGCTGCGTCTCACCCCGAAATATATCGAGGATATCGCGCAGCGGAAGATCGCCTTCACCGCGCTGATGGCCGAAACCGACAGCATCCCGCCGGCAACCAAGCAGGAGATCACCGGCCTGCTGAACAGCTACCAGGACGCCTTCAACGCCTTTGCGGCCACGCGCCTGCAACTGGTCGAGCAGGTGGAGGCGCTGTCCAGCGCCTATGCCGCCATCGACCCGCTGATCGAGCAGGTATTCGCCGGCATCGCCGCCGGCTACGAATCCACGCAGCAGACCCTTGCCGCCGAACATGCCGAAGCCGAAAAGCTGCTGTGGATCATGATCGCCAGCATCCTGGCGGCCCTTTCGCTGCTGGCGATCTGGCTCGCCCTGTCGATCTCGCGCCCGCTGGTCGGCATGGCCGGCGCCCTGAATGCGCTGGCCGGCGGCCAGACCGAAGTGGCGATCCCGGCGCAGGACCGGGGCGACGAGATCGGCGCCATCGGGCGGGCGGTGAAGCGCATCGAGCAGAACGCCATCGACCGCGCGCTGGCCGAAAAGCAGGCAGAGGAAGAGAACCGCCTGCGGCTGGAAGCGGAGAAGAAGCGCGTCATGGCGCAGCTTGCCGACCAGTTCGAGCATAATGTCGGTAGCATCGTGCGCGTCGTGTCCTCGGCGGCGAACGAGCTGGAAGCGGCGGCGCAGACATTGAACAGCAGTCTGGAGGAAACCACCGCCCAGGCCGATACGGTGGCGGCTGCCGCAACCGAGGCCAGCACCAATGTCGAGACGGTGGCTACTGCCTGCGAGGAGCTGGCAGCCTCGGTCCGCGAGATCGGCCAGCAGGTGGCGCAATCCTCCCAGGTCGCCGACCGCGCCGTCGGCACCGCCAACCAGACCCAGGTGACCGCCGAAGGGCTGGTGGCCGCGACGCAGAAGATTGGCGAGGTGGTGCAGCTCATCAACGAGATCGCCGAGCAGACCAACCTGCTGGCGCTGAACGCCACCATAGAGGCCGCCCGCGCCGGCGAGGCCGGCAAGGGCTTCGCCGTCGTCGCGTCGGAGGTAAAGAATCTCGCCAGCCAGACCGCCAAGGCGACCGAGGACATCACGCTGCAGATCGGCGAGGTGCAGGACGGCACCCAGCGCACCGTCGGTGCGATCCGCGATATCGCTGCCGTCATTGGCGAAAGCCGGGAGATCGCCTCGGCCATCGCTTCCGCGGTGGAGGAGCAGGACGCGGCGACGCAGGAAATCTCCCGCAATGTCATGCAGGCCTCGGCCGGCACGCAGGAGGTCACCAGCGCCATCGTGCAGGTCAGCCAGGCGGCATCCGAAGGTGGTTCGGCTGCCGGGCAGGTGCTGTCCAGCGCGCAGGAACTCTCGCAGTCTTCCGTCAGGCTGCGCAGCGAGATGGACAACTTCCTCGCCCAGGTCCGCGCCGCCTGAGACGGAACGGCACTGGAGCATGTGAAAACGGCGGGACTCCAGCCCCGCCCCCCCCTATAGAGCATGTGAAAACGGCGGGGCTCCAGCCCCGCCGTTGCATTTCGGGACAGAACCATTACATGGCATAGTGTGCTGGGGTGCCGGGGCGGGATGAGCCGACGCGGCTGAGATCATACCCATTGAACCTGATCTGGATCATGCCAGCGAAGGGAGCGTTACCATGTCACCTAAACCAACCGTCGCCATCATCGGTGCCGGTGTCTGCGGCCTCGGCATCGGCTGGCGGCTGGCGCAGGCGGGATGTCCGGTGTCCGTGTTCGAGCGTGGCCAGGCCGGGCGCGGCGCCAGCTGGGCCGCCGCCGGCATGCTGGCCGCCAATGCCGAGACCGAACCCGGCGAGGAATCCCTGTTGCCGCTGACGCTGGCCAGCCAGAAGATGTGGCCCGGCTTCGCCGCCGAGCTGAAGGATGCCAGCGGGATCGATGTCGAATATCGCGAGACCGGCACGCTGGTCGCCGCCACCAACCGCGACGAGGCGGAGCAGCTGCGCTTCACTTACGAATTCCAGCGCGATCTCGGCCTCGCCGTCGAATGGCTGAGCGGGGCGGAGGCACGGAAGCGCGAGCCCTATCTGCGGCCCGGCGTGCCGGGGGCGATCTGGGCACCCGACGATCATCAGGTTGAGAACCGCCGGCTGTCCGAGGCGCTGAAGGCGGCCTTCCTGCATGCCGGCGGGACCTTGCACGAGAACAGCCCGGTCGCCGGCATCGAGACCGAAGGCGGCCGCGCCGTCGGCGTGCGGGTTGGCGATGATCTCCATAAGGCTGACAGCGTGGTGCTGGCCGCCGGCTCCTGGTCGCGCGACATTCCCGGCCTTCCGCAGGCTGCCCTGCCGCCGGTGCGCCCGGTGAAGGGCCAGATGCTGAGCCTGCGCATGGACCCGAAGGCACCGCTGGCGACTGCCGTGCTGTGGGCACCGAAAATCTATCTGGTGCCGCGCGCCGACGGGCGGCTGATCGTCGGCGCCACGGTCGAGGAAAAAGGCCATGATACGGCACTGACGGCGGGCGGCGTGCTGGCGCTGCTGGACGCCGCCTGGCGGGCGATTCCCGCCATTGAGGAACTGCCGATTGAGGAGATGTGGGTGGGCTTCCGCCCGACCAGCCGCGACGATGCGCCGATCCTGGGCGAAACCGGCACCGATGGGCTGCTGGTGGCGACCGGCCACCACCGCAACGGCATCCTGCTGGCGCCGATCACCGCCGACGCCATCGCCCGCAAGATCCTGACCGGCAGCCCGCTGCCCGAAGCTGCCCCCTTTACGCTGGCGCGCTTCACCGCTAAGGCTGCTGCAAGACCTGAGATCGCCGCAGAATGAGTATGGTTGCGATGAGTGACGCGAAGACCCTGCTTTCGATCCGCCTGAACGGCAAGCCCTACGGCACGATGGCCGGCAGCATTGCCGCCCTGCTGGCCGAACGCGGTATCGATTCCAGCCGGCCCGGCATTGCCGTGGCGGTGAACCAGAAGGTCGTGAAGCGCGGCGACTGGGCAACGACACCCGTTTCCGCCAGCGACGACATCGAGATCGTACAGCCCTTCCAGGGCGGGTGAGAGACATGAACGCGATGAACGATACCGCGAAAGACCCCCTCACGCTGGCCGGCAAGAGCTTCGGCTCGCGCCTGCTGATCGGCACGGCGGGCTATCCCAACCGCCAGGTCATGCTGGATGCGCTTGATGTCAGCGGGGCGGAGATCGTCACCGTGTCGATCCGCCGGGTCAGCACCGAATCCTATGCCGAGAATCTGTGGGACCTGCTGAAGGACCGCTGCCACCTGCTGCCCAACACGGCGGGTTGCGGCACGGTGCGTGACGCCGTGCTGACCGCGCAGCTGGGACGCGAGGCAGTCGGCACCGACTGGGTGAAGCTGGAGCTGATCGGCGACCGCGAAACGCTGTATCCCGATGTCGCCCAGCTGGTCGAGGCGGCGGAGGAGCTGGTAAAGGACGGCTTCATCGTGCTGCCCTACTGCACCGACGATCCGGTGGTGTGCCAGAAGCTGGCCGATGTCGGCTGCGCCGCCGTCATGCCGCTGGCCTCGCCCATCGGCTCCGGCATGGGGCTGGTGAACCCGTATAATCTGGAGATGGTGTGCAACCGCTCCACCGTGCCGGTGATCGTCGATGCCGGCATCGGCACCGCCTCCGACGCCGCCCGCGCGCTGGAGATCGGCGCCGACGCGGTGCTGCTGAACACCGCCATCTCCAAGGCACGCAACCCGGTGCTGATGGCGGCCGCCATGCGCGACGCCGTGGCCGCCGGCCGCGCCGCGCGCCGCGCCGGGCGCATCCCGCGCAAGGGCTATGCCGAGGCGTCGAGCCCGCAGCTGGGCATGATCGGCTCTTGAGGTCCCTTCCCGCGCCGCTGCTGCTGATCACCGACCGGACGCAGAGCCCCCGCCCTCTGGCCGAGACCGTGGCAATGGCGCTGGAGGGCGGCTGCCGCTGGGTGATGTTGCGCGAGAAGGATTTGCCGCCGGACGAGCTGCTGGCACTGGCCCGCGAGATCGCCGCGCTGACCTCGGCCAGGGGCGCCACCCTGACGATCAACAGCGACATTGCGGCAGCACAGGCGCTGAAGGCCGGACTGCACCTGCCGACCGGCGGCAAGCCGCTGGGTGCCCGTTCGGCGCTGGGGCAAAAAGCGCTGATCGGCCAGTCCGCGCACAGCGTGGAAGAAGCCGAGAAGGCGCTGGATACCGGGGCCGATTACGTCACTCTCAGCCCGATCTTCGCCAGCGCCAGCAAGCCCGGCCATGGTCCGGCGCTGGGCAGCGAGGGGCTGCGCCGGGTGGCGGCACGGCTGCAAATCCCCATCGTGGCGCTGGCCGGCATCGATGCCGACAATGCCGGCACCTGCCTGAGGGCCGGTGCCGCCGCCGTCGCCGTGATGGGCGGGATCATGCGGGCGAAGGACCCGGCGGCGGAGGTCCGCGAACTGCTGGCGGCACTGGCAAAGGCCAGCTCTTAACCCCCACCTCTTGACGGCCTTTGCGCGAAGGCGCATCTATCGCCTGTGACCGGCGGCCTTGCGCCACTGTGGCGTTTTCAGCCCGGTCCCTCTGGACGACCCGGTTGAGCGCTTTCTCCAAAGCCCTGCCCGCTTCCATGCTGCGCGCCGTCACGGCGCTCGCGGTGCTGGCCGGGCTGTTGCTGGGGATGGCGCATCCGCCGGCCCAGACGCAGACAATCGCCCTTGCCCCGCAACCCGCCTCGCTGGAGCTGGGCGGCGGCACCTTCGGCCCGTCCGGCCATGTGCTGGCCGAGGATTTCCGGCAGGTCCAGCAGCGCGCGGACGAACTCCCTGCGCCTGGCGGCAACGATAGCTATGGATTGCCGCACTCAACCCTTGCGGACACCTCCCTGCCCGTGTCGCTGGCAGCTTCCGCTGCGACGCTTCCTATCCCCGCTACCCGGACACCGGACCGGCACCGACCGACCGGCCCTCCTAGCCTCCTGTCGTGATCCGTTGCCGGCCGCCCAAGACGCGGCCGGCTGTTCCCGGCAAATTTCGGCACGCGCCCACAACAAACGGCGGCGTGCCCGGAGGCTTAATCCATGCGTTTCCTGCCCATCCGGCTGCTGCCGGACAATACGGCGTTCGACTTCGTGCGCTATCGCTTCGCCGCCTATGCGTTTTCCCTGCTGCTGGTCGTCGCGACCCTGGGGTCGCTGGCACTGAACGGCCTCAATCTCGGCATCGACTTCAAGGGTGGCATGCTGGTCGAAATCCAGTCCGCCCAGCCCATCGATCCCGGCAGTCTGCGCAGCCGGCTGACCGAGGCCGGCCTTGGCGCCGCCGAGGTGCAGCAGTTCGGCAAGCCCAATGAGGCGCTGATCCGGCTCGACAGCGACCAGCTTGGCACCACCGAGGCGAAGCAGGCGGCCCCGCGCATCCGCGCCGCGCTGGGCGAAGGCTACGAGTTCCGCCGCACCGAACTGGTCGGCCCGCGCGTCAGTGCCGAGCTGTTCCGCGACGGTGCGCTGGCCACGGCGCTGGCCGTGCTGGGCATCGCGCTCTATGTCTGGTTCCGCTTCGAATGGCAGTTCGGCGTGGCGGCGATGATCGCCACCGCGCATGACGTGGTGGTCACGCTGGGGCTGCTGTCGATCACCGGGCTGGAATTCAACCTCACCGCAATTGCCGCGCTGCTGACCCTGGCCGGCTATTCGATCAACGACACGGTGGTGGTGTTCGACCGCATCCGCGAGACCATGCGCAAGCACAAGAAGCTGCCGATGGCCGAGCTGATCAACCTCAGCGTGAACCAGACGCTGTCGCGCACCATCCTGACCTCCGGCACGACACTGATCGCCATCCTGCCGCTGATGTTCTTCGCCACCAGCACGCTGCTGAATTTCACCGTGGCGCTGGTCTGGGGCATCCTGATCGGCACCTTCTCCTCGGTGTTCGTCGCCGCGGCCCTGCTGCTGCACCTGCCGGCGATCCGCAGCACTGAGGCCGAGGCCGAGAGCCCGGAAAAAGCAGTTTCACAATGATCGCAAGGCCTAGGCGCGATCCGCTGAGGCCTGCATTCAACCGCCCTTATTCAATCCAGAATTGAAAAGTGAGCAGAGGGGTACATCCGCCCTAGAAGCGAAGCGCAAAGAGTCCTTCTAATGAACGCTGGCCTGCATTCCGCGGGCTTACGGCACAGGAGGACAAAATGCGTGCTTTGACTTCGCAGGACTACGACAATATTCAAGCCGTCATCAGCCTCTATCTCGACAGCCTTGAGGGGATGGGGCTGGAACTCACTGTCGAAACCGACATGGCCGGCTGGGCCGATGTGATGCGCTCGGCTCCGAAGATGTCAGCGGTAAACCCGACGTTTGACCCAGATAAAAGCTATCTGCATCCAGGAAACAGTTTTTGGATCAGATTACGCCATGACGACGAGACGGTTGCCTGCATCGCCAACCGTCTTTTCGTTACAGAGGATTATATCGGGCTGAAGCGGTCGCTGCGCCTTTGGTATGATCTGAAGCCGGTCCTTATTCGGGAACCCATGGCGTTGATGCTTCCTGAAGACGTGCCGCACATTTCCGGTCGAATCGGTCACCACGGCGGTCTCTGGGTTCATCCTGACTGGCGCGGCAATGGTCTGGCCGGCACCCTGCCCAGGCTCACGCGGGCATTGTCGATGCGGCATTTCGATGTGGACTGGCATTGCGGCATCGCCCTGAAGCCCATCGCGGATAGAGGACTGCCTCTGAAAGCCTATGGCTACCCGCATATGGACTTGTGCCTTGAAGGTTTTTTTCCTGTTACGGGCAAGTATGAACAGATTTACATGGGCTGGATTACGAGGCCCGAAATCCTGAAGCAGTTCGCGGAGACAGTGACCCAGCCGGAGCTGCAGCCTGCTGCTACGGCCGCTTAGTCTGCTTTATATGGTCGTTGTGGCCGCTTCAGGATGAGGCGGCCACACGCTCCATTCGAAACTGTCACGTCGCCAAAACAACGTAAAAAAGCGGCACATAGTATGCATTTTACAGTTGCCTGTTGAATTTTCTCCGTTAATTCTATGTTTAGAAACTATAACTAAATTCAGGCTGTTTGCGTGGGGAGATATCATGGCCACATCGCAGCCGTTCATAGACAGTAATCTGAGACGCTGTCACGACCTGTTGAATATGGCTAATTTGTTCCTGGCACAGAACAAACTGGCCAGCGCTGGCAGTGCCATTGGCGCTTTGCGGGCAAATTCCGCGCTTCTGTCATCGAAGGATGCGACTTTTTTCCGGGAGCGACTGATCGCTCTCGATCAGGAGCATATGCGGCGCGGCGGAAGCCCCCTCAAGAACCACAAGATTGTTGATCTTTCTGCCTATCGCCGGGAAAGGCTTGCGCAGCGCCCCATGGCCAGTTCCGCTATGGGGCTGAAAGCACTTTACGGCAACAACCGAAATGGAAGACCAGCCACGGCGGAAGATGAAAGAGGCAATTTCATCTATCGCATGCCGATGGCTGTGAGCGAGGTCTCTAAGTCTGACAGTTTGGGCATGGAAAGCTTGTGGCAGATTTGGCAACACGCCCAACAGTCACGAGGCCGGCCCCACAGCCTTCCCTTATTGTCGGATGTAGACCCGAAGATGATTGCCGACATTGGCATGCTCGGGTTTGTCCATATCATCGACGTGTCTCCGGAAAACCCTGAAAACTTCAATGTTCAGGTCTATGGAAGCCGGGTGACGTTTTATAATGGACAGAATTTGTCCGGTCTGAAGATCGGGACCTTCCCCATTCCGATCTACCGGGAGTCGGTGGCGACGGACTACAACACCGTGCGCATGACCGGCGTGCCGGCCTATCACCGGGTGATCGCCACCGTGGACGGGTCGCGCCGGCATTACACCCGCCTGCTGCTGCCTTTCTCGACCGATGGCAACCGGCCAGACCGGTTGCTGGTGGGCGTGCGCACGGACAACTGGCTGCCCGAATAAGCCCCCTCTAAACCCCACCGGTAAATCGCACCATAAATCCCGCCGATAAGACCGGCGCAAGACAAGCGCGCCGCACCGACCAGAAGCCGGAATAAGCCCTTAAAAAGAATCGCTTATCGCCAGCACTGATGGGCGACGCACGGGCTTATCCCGCACCTGCGAGATGGATTCATTTTTCACGTGACCCGGCAGCAATCACGCTGCCCGTTTTTCGTCACCATATGAATTTACGAATATACAAATAGGCGCCAATTTTTACTTTATCATCTATGTAAATAATAACACATTACTATAACAATCTTCTAAATTCTGAGAATCGATAAAGACTTGAATGGTGGTTTCGACATGGCTATATTTGCCGCCGTCGGGTCGGAAGAGACCCCCAGCCATCCTGCAAGTCGAGGCTAGCGGACTGGCTCAAACAAGCCTCCCGGTGGGTGAAAGCGCTCCCGTCTTCGGGACATACAGCCGAAATGGCAGCCAGGAATATGGCCATTGCTGGGCCAAGGGACGGAACCTCCGCCCTTTGCTGGCCGTTTTTCTCGTCATGCTGTGATCTTGAACACGGAAGCCTTCTGACAATGAAACGGCACTGAACATGTTGCGTTTGTCGAATCTGCTTATCGTCGGGCTTGTCATTCTGGCGAATGTCGCGGTCTGGGGCGCCATCTACTGGCCGCGCCCGGCCGTCAATGCCGATGGCGCGATTGCCGGCATGTCCTTCAGCCCCTACCGGCGCGACCAGGGCCCACTGACTAAGGGCCCGTCGGCGGAGGAAATCCGCCGCGACCTCGAACTGGTCTCGAAGGAGACCTCGGGCATCCGCACCTATACCACCAGCGATGGCCATGACCGGATTCCGGCCCTGGCCCGCGAGTATGGGCTGCGTGTCATGCCCGGCGCCTGGATCGGCAGCGACGACGCGCGCAACAAGCGCGAGGTGGCCGACCTGATCAGCATCGTGCGGCAGAACCGCAACGTGTCGCGCGTCATCGTCGGCAACGAGGCGCTGCTGCGCGCCGAGGTGACCGTGCCGGAGATCATCGACTTCATCCGCCAGGTGCAGATGAATGCCTCGGTGCGCGTCTCCACGGCGGAGCCCTGGCACATCTGGCACAAGCATCCGGAACTGGTCGAGGCCGTCGATTTCATCGCCGTGCAGCTGCTGCCCTACTGGGAAGGCGTGCCGGTCGAAATGGCCATCGAGGACACGCTGCAGCGCTACGCCAAGCTGCGCGAGCTGTATCCGAACAAGCCGATCGTCATCACCGAGGTGGGCTGGCCGAGCGCCGGCAAGAAGGTGGGTGCCGCCGAGGCCTCGCTGGTCAACCAGGCGCGCTTCATCCGCGAATGGGTGAATGTCGCGCGCATCCACCAGTTCGACTATTACATCATCGAGGCGTTCGACCAGCCCTGGAAGATCGGCGAGGAAGGCATCGTCGGCGCCTATTGGGGCCTGTACGACGCTGACCGCCAGCCGAAATTCTCCTGGAACCAGCCGGTCTCCGAACTGCCGGACTGGCCGCTCTGGGCCGCCATCGCGGTGTTCATCGGCCTGATCCCGACCATCGTCTATCTGCGCGCCCGCGGCGAGCTGAAGCTGCCCGGCCGGGTTGTGTTCGCCGCCACCTTCCAGGGGGCCGGCACGGCCATCACCATGGCCATGCTGATCCCGGCCATGCGCTATCTGGGCGCCGGCGAGATCGCTGCCTGGGCCGTGCTCATCATGCTGCAGGTGCTGCTGTTCACCGCGGTCGCCGGCGACATGGTGGAACTGATCGACGTGATCTGGCGCAAGAACCGCCGGGTGCAGGCACCGCGCCTTGCCGGCACGGACATGTCGCGCCTGCCCAAGGTGTCGATCCATGTGCCGTGCTACAACGAGCCGCCGGAGATGCTGAAGCAGACGCTGAACGCGCTGGCGAAGCTCGACTATCCGAATTTCGAAGTGCTGGTGATCGACAACAACACCAAGGACGAGGCCGTCTGGCGCCCGGTGGAAATCCATTGCCAGGCACTGGGGGACCGGTTCCGCTTCTTCCACCTGTGCCCCTGGCCGGGCTACAAGGCGGGCGCGCTGAACTTCGCCCTGAAGGAGACCGCCGGCGACGCCGAGGTGGTTGCCGTCATCGACAGCGACTACATCGTCACGCCCGACTGGCTGACGAACATGGTGCCGCACTTCCAGGACCCCGCCGTCGGCCTGGTGCAGGCGCCGCAGGATTACTACGACCAGGACGAAAGCGCCTTCAAGAAGGCCTGCTACTGGGAATATGCCGGCTTCTTCAAGATCGGCATGGTGCAGCGTAACGACGATAACGCCATCATCCAGCACGGCACCATGACCATGGTGCGCAAGTCCGCGCTGCAGGATGTCGGCGGCTGGGCGGAATGGTGCATCACCGAGGATGCGGAGCTGGGCCTGCGCCTGTTCCAGGAGGGCTGGCAGTCGGTCTATGATTCCCGCTCCTACGGCAAGGGCGTCATGCCGGACTCGCTGGATGCCTACAAGACCCAGCGTTTCCGCTGGGCCTATGGCTCGGTGCAGATCCTGAAGCGGCACTGGCGCAGCCTGCTGAAGCCGGGCGTCACCCGCCTGACCAACGCGCAGCGCTATCACTTCATCAGCGGCTGGGCGCCCTGGTTCGCCGATGCGCTGGGCATGGTTTTCACCGTCGCCGCGATCTTCTGGACCGGCATGATGATCGCCTTCCCGAAGGTGCTGGAATTCCCGTCCGCCGCCTTCGTGGTGCCCGCCCTGTCGGTGTTCGTGTTCAAGGTGCTGCGCTCGCTGTGGCTGTACAAGCTGCGCGTGCCCTGCTCCTTCGCGGAGAATCTGGGCGCGGCCCTGGGCGGCCTGGCGCTGGGCCACATGGTCGCCAAGGCGATGCTGACCGGCATCTTCACCTCCGGCCGTCCGTTCCTGCGTACCCCGAAGCTGGAGAACCGCCCGGCCTGGGTGCAGGTGATCGGCCAGGTGCGCGAGGAGGCACTGATGCTGGTGCTGCTGCTGGGCGCGATGGCGGCCATGCTGCTGACCAACCACTTCAACCAGCTTGAGGAGCGGCTGTGGCTGGCGATGCTGGGCGTGCTGTCCCTGCCCTACTGGGCGGCGCTGGGCATGTCCTTCATCAATGTCGCCCCCTACCGTGCGCTGGTCGGCATGCTGCCCTGGACCAGCACGGGCAAGACCCCGGCGAACCAGCAGGCCAAGTGAGTCGGGACAGAATGCGGGCACGCAGGCTTGCCGGGCTGGCGCTGCTGGCGCTGGCCACACTCGCCGGTATTGGCCACTGGATCGCGCAAGGCGTTCCGGTGGCCTTGCCGGATGTAAGCGGCGGCAAGTTCGCCTGCGTCTCCTACGCGCCGTTCCGCGAGGGCCAGTCGCCCTTCCAGGAAGGCATCATCATCCCGGAATGGCAGATCGACGAGGATTTTGCGGCACTGGCCAGCAACACGCGCTGCGTGCGCACCTACGCCGTCGATCAGGGCCTCGACAAGGTGCCGGAGATCGCCGCCCGCCACGGGCTGGAGGTGCTGCTGGGCGTGTGGATCGGCAGCCAGGCCGACAAGAACATGCTGCAGATGGCAAAGGCGGTCGAACTCGCCAACGCCCATCCGCAGACGGTCCGCGCCATCGTCGTCGGCAATGAGGTGATGCTGCGCGGCGAGCTGCCGCGCGAGAAGCTGGCCGAGACCATCCGCTGGGTGCGGCAGCGCTCGCAGGTGGCGGTGACCTATGCCGATGTGTGGGAATTCTGGATGCGGCACAAGCCGCTGCTCGATGAGGTGGATTTCGCCACCATCCATATCCTGCCCTATTGGGAGGACGAGCCGGTCGGCATCGACGCGGCCGTCGCCCACATCATGGACATCTACCGCTTCGTAGAGACGCAGATGCCGGGCGTCACCCTGCTGATCGGCGAGACTGGCTGGCCCAGCGCCGGCCGCCAGCGCGAGGGCGCGGTGCCCGGTCGGGTGAACCAGGCGGCCTTCCTGCGCGGCTTCGTCTCCGAGGTCAGCAGGCAGGGAATCGACTACAATCTGATCGAGGCATTCGACCAGCCCTGGAAGCGCGCGAACGAAGGTACGGTCGGCGGCCATTGGGGCCTGTATGATGTCGGCCGCGAGGCCAAGTTCCCGCTGACCGGCCCGGTCGAGGAACTGTCCGGCTGGAAGCTCTGGCTGACCGGATCGCTGCTGTTCGGCCTGCTGCCGCTGGCCTGGGCCACCCTCCGCCGCGAGGCGCCGGGTACAGCCGCCGGCTGGGCCACGCTGGTGCTGACGGGTGCCGCCTCCGGCACGCTGCTCACCTTGCAGGCACGCTATGTCGTTGAGATGAGCCGCATGCCCTTCGAATGGGCGGCGGGCGGGGCGCTGTGGCTGCTGTCGCTGGGCGCCATGCTGGTGCTGGCGACGGCGCTGGCGCGTGCTGTTGAGGAAAAACCCGACAGCGCGACAAGCCGGCTGGTCGATCCGGTGCGGCTGCTGGCGCTGGCCTTCGTGCTGGCGATGTGTCTGGGGCTGGTGTTCGATCCGCGTTACCGCGACTTCCCGGCCTCCTTCGCGCTGCTGCCGGCGGTGGGGCTTGCCCTGCTGGCCTTGCTCCGTGGTCTGCCGGAAGCCATCGGCGATGCAGAGGTCGGCCTTGCCCTGGCCCTAGTCCCCTGCGCCATCTTCATCGCCATCCGGGAAGGCCCGCACAACACACAGGCCTTGCTGTGGTGCGCGGCCAGCCTGCTGCTGGCGCTGCCGGTGCTGGCGGCACGCCTGCGTGACAGGCGCGCCGCCCTGAGGCTTCAGCCCAGCGGGGCCGGCACCAGCGGCCACTGATCGCGCGGCGCCTTCTTGTAATCCAGCTTGGTGAAGTCCGGCATCAGCGCGCCGGGGGCCGCGACATACAGAACGTCGGAGGCCAGCGGCGCATAGGCGGCATGGAAATGCTGCATCGACTTCACCACCACCACCTTCTTCGTGGTGGGATCGATGCCGAGATTGGTGAAGCAGTCGGCGCTGGAGCACTGGGTACGCAGCGTGTTCACCACGATCACGATGCCGTCCGCTTCCAGCGCCGCCATGTCGCCGACCTTCTGATGGCCCTTGCGGGCACCGCCGAACTGCACGGTCGCATCTTCCAGCAGGGCCAGCACCTTCACCCTGAGGTCGAGCGGCTGGCCGGAGGACGCGCCCAGCTTGCCGCCAAGCCGGATATCGGTTTCCGCCCCCACGCCAACCTCGAAGGCGACGCGCACCGCCATCGGGTCCCAGAACATACCGATGGCGGCATCGCTTATGCCCTTCTTCAGCATCGCCTCCAGCACGAAGGTCGAATCGCTGGCCGCCCCGCCGCCGGCATTGTCGGAGACATCGGCCAGCACCAGCGGCTTCGGCTGGTTATGGCTGGCCGCCCGCGCCATCGCCTGGTCGAGACTGGTGTAGGCGGGCTGCGCCTCTTCGCGGAAGGCATAGAATTCCCGCCCCAGCTTTTCCGCCAGCGCATTGGCCTTGGCCCGGTCGCCATCAGCAACCACCAGCATCTTGCTGCCCATGTCCGGCACATCGGCCCAGGGGAAGCCGTGAATGGCGGAGACCGACAATATGCCGTCCTTGCCTTCCAGCGCCGCCATCCGGTCCACGAAGCCGCGCATCGGCGGCCGCGTGGTGTGGAACACGCCGATGGTCTTGCAGTCGAACCAGCCCATCACCGGTTTCGTCTTGCCGTCCAGATGGTCGGCGATCAGGGTGAAGACTTCCTCCGCGCGCTCGGGGATATCGATATGCGGATATTCCTTGAACAGCACGATAACCGTGGCGTTCTCCAGCATGCGTGGCCCGACATTGGCGTGCAAATCCAGCTCCACGCCAATGGCGACATCTGGGCCGACCAGCTTTCGCACCGCCTCGATCAGCTGGCCCTCTGCATCGTCATGTTCCTCGGCCACCATCGCGCCATGCAGCGACAGCAGCACCGCATCGACCGGCATTGCCGCCTTGATGTCGGCCAGGATTTCGTCACAGAACTGGCGATAGACCCGCGCCACCGTCTTGCCCGCCGGCATCGCGAAGGCGCACAGCCCCTCCACCACCTCCCAGCCGCGCTCCTCCGCGCGGCGGCGCCAGACCACCAGCGGCGCGCCGAACATCGGCGGCTTGTCGCCATAGCTGGCGTTCCGATAGAGGCAGGTATCCTCGAACATCTTCATGCCGGTCGGCAGCGAGGAGAAGGTGTTGGTCTCGGTGCCCAGCGTGGCGGTGAAAATCCGTCGGGTCATTGCCTGCCCATCCCTGTTGTTGCCCTGTTGTGATACCAGCATGCCGCCATCGCCGGGATCGCGTAACCCCGGCGATGGTGAGGCTGCCATGCGATAGGGCAGGTACTGGAACGGTCAGGCCGCGACCAGAACTTCTTCCAGCGTGTAACGGGCAATATTGCGCGGCTTCTCCACGCGGCCGCCGATGGCCGCGCCGGCGATATAGCGCGCCCCGCCATTGACGGCGGACCGCACCAGGCCTTCGCTGTTCAGCCCGTTCACCGCCAGCAGCAGCCGCGCCTTGCGGCATTCTGCCGAGAAACCGGCCAGCTTGACCTCGAAGCGGGTGTCATAGCAGGCATCCGGCGCGACCCTGAGACTGAGGCCGCCCAGCCCGACGCCGGTGAAGGTGCCGATCTCGGTCGTGCCCAGTTCGGTCTGCAGCAGCACCGCCCGGCAGCGCGGGCGCAAGAGGTTCACGAAATCCGCGATCCGGCTCTGCGGTACACCGGCCGGCGCGCCGGCAATGCTGATGACCAGGAACTTGTGCGCATGGCCCGGAAGCCGGTCGAGAATCTTGGTGACCGTCGCCAGGTTGCGCCGATTCGCCAGCGTCTCGAAATGGATGTTGGCGGAAATGAAGACGGTGAAGCCTTTCGCCAGCATCTCGACCAGCGTGCTGCAGGCGCTGACCAGCCGCAAACTGTCCAGCCAGCCGATATCCCCGGTATCCGGGTTACGGCCCAGAACGTCGTAGCCGACGATGTCCGGCAGGCTGCCATCTTTCAGCACGGCGGCGCATTGCCAGATCGACAGCGCCTGAGCCTTCACGTCCCAATAGGGCGTGTAGAGGAAGCGGATATCCTCCTCGGTGACCAGCTGTTCGGGCAGATGCCGGTCGATCAGCAGATCGACGGATTCCCGTTGCGGCCGCTTTGCCTGCAATGGATCGCCATCAGCCTTCGCGGCAGGCTTCACCACAGGCAGCGTCGCGTCCAGCAGCATGCCGATGCGCTCGAACACCGACTCCAGATTCTCTTCGGCGAACACCACATCGCCATCCACCGCGGCACTGGCCACCTGGACCGCCGCAACCGGCTTCTCGACCTCACCGAACAGCTGCTGCTCGATCTCCAGCGCGACCTTCATCAGCATGACCTTCGCATGCTCCAGGCTGGCGTCGGCGAACACCACGACATAGGAATCGCCGGCAACCGGGCAATACACATCGCCGCCCTGCAGGTGCCGGCCCAGCACCTTCTGCGTCAGCCCATGCACGCGCGCCTGATGGTCCTCCCAGCGGCCGCCCAGCTTCTCCCTGATCTTTTCCAGGTCGAACAGATGCACTCGGCCCACCGCCGCCGCCTTGTGCTGTTGCAGCACGTCGGTCAGCCGGCGCAGGAAATCCTCGCGGCTGCGCTGCGCCTCCGGTACGGACCGGTTGCCGGCCGCGACAATGGGTCGGGTCAAAGGCTGCCCGTTTCCGGCTTGCTCGGCCTCGGCGGCGCCGAAAATACGGCCGACGAAGCTTTTCACACGATCCGGGAGCTTGGTGTCCTGCATGCTGATTCCTGCCTGGCGTTTCCGGCCTGTTATCTGCGCGACCCGCTTCTTCTCGGCGGTCGCACGGTTATGCACGGAGATTAACGCCGCTGGCTTAAGGGACCTTTAAGAATCCCCGGCATTCATTACAAATGATGACAGTTGAGTATTGTCATTCCATTGGTTGTCTTTTGTGGATGGACGAGCCTGTCGGACCACCCTTGGCGTCGCCTGACCTTTATGTCAGCATTGGCGGATCGAGGTCTGGCGAACGGAGAGGGACAAGCGATGACCGCGCTGAAGCACGAAGACGCAACCCGGAATTTCGCAGTGGTGGTGCAGCCTGACGAGGGGCCGAGCTGGTGGCAGCCGGTGCCGGCCAATGGCTATGGCGAGGTGAAGTTCTCCCAGCGCAATGTGCCGGGCCTGCCCTTCTCCACCGGCGTCCAGTCCATCGCGCCGGGCTGCTTCATCCGCGACCATCAGCACCCCGACCATACCGAGATCCTGTTCTTCTATGAGGGCGAGGGCACGGTGGAGCTGGATGGCGAGCCGCATCCGGTGCGCCCCGGCACGGCGATCCTGCTGGGCTCCTTCCGCCGTCACAAGATCATGAACACCGGCACGAAGGACCTGAAGATGTTCTGGACCATCATGCCGGGCGGGCTCGACCTGTTCTTCGAGGAGATCGGCCGCCCGCGCACGCCTGGCGAGCCGGCGCCCGCACCCTTCGCCCGGCCGGAGGATGTGGACAGCATCGAGCTGGATACCGTGTTCGCGCCGATCGCGCAGAAATAGGCGGCCAACCTCCCGCACCGCCCTGACGGCCCGCCGGAACCGCCGGCGGGCCGTTGCCGTTTCTGGCAGGTACTCAATGCGAAGAGCGCGATACCGCGGGAGGTTCCGATGCGCCCCACCCTCAGCCTGTCCATCGTGGCCCTCGGCCTGACGCTGGCCGCCTGTGCCACGGACCAGCACATTACCGAGGGGCCGATGACGCCGCCCGCCATGCCGGCAAGCTTTGTCGCCGCGAACGGCCTCAGCCTGCCGGGCAGCTATGCCGGCGTGCTGCCCTGCGCCGACTGCCCGGGCATCAAACACGAGCTGACCCTGCGCCCGGACCAGAGCTACGCGCTGCGCCGGACCTATCTGGAACGCAATCTGAGCGAGGAGAGCATCGGGCGCTGGCATGCCGACCCGGCGCGCCGCACGCTGATCCTCGGCAGCGAGGAAGCCGGCACGCCGGAGGTGCTGCGCCTGGAGATAATGGGCAATGGCACGCTGCGCCTGCTCGACCGTACCGGCCAGCCGATTGCCTCTACCCTGCCCTATGAGCTGACCCGACAGATGGACGCGGCGCCGCTGGAGCCGGTGCTGCCGCTGCGCGGCGCCTTCACCTACATGGCCGATGCGCCGCGCCTGACCGAATGCCGCACCGGCAATTCCTATCCGGTGGCAATGGAAGGCGAGTATCTGGCGCTGGAGCGCGCCTACCTCGCCGCCAGGCCGAAGGGTGCCGCACCGCTGACGGCCGAGTTCAAGGGCGCCCTCACCCAGCGACCCAGAATGGACGGCCCCGGCAGCGAGCCCACCATCCTGGTTCAGCGCTTTGACCGGCTCTCCACCGAGCGTGCCTGCGATCCCGGCGTGCCGGCCTCCAACACGCTGGCCAATGGCTACTGGCGGCTGATTGCGCTGGAGGGCGAACCGGTGGCCCCTACGGAAGGCGGGCGTGAGCCCTATCTGCTGCTGCTGCCGGAGCCGGCGCGCTATGCCGCCAATGCCGGCTGCAACCAGATTGCCGGCGGCTACCGGCTGGAAGGCGACAAGCTGCGCTTCGGCGACGGGCTGTCTACCCGGATGGCCTGCCCGGAACCGGCGATGAGCCGCGAGGCCGCGCTGACAGACGTTCTGAAGGAGACGGCGACCTGGCGGATCGACGGCGACCGGCTGTCCCTGCTGGATGAGGCCGGCCGGCAGCGCGCGCAGTTCCTGGCGGTCTATCGGCCCTAGAAAGACGCGAGGGACGGTACGCAGATGCGCCGTCCTGACTCCGGCAGCGTCACGATCTCGACCTCCACGCCATAGAGCAGGCGCAGCGCCTCGGCGGTGACCACCTCCGCCGGGGCGCCCAGCGCGTGCAGCCGCCCCTCATGCAGCAGCGCCACCCGGTCCGCGCACAGGAAGGCATGGTCCGGGTCGTGGGTACTGAGCAGTACGGCGATGCCGGTGCGGGCCAGCCCGCGCACCTTCTCCAGCACCCGGATCTGGTTGCCGAAATCGAGGCTGGCCGTCGGCTCGTCCATCACCAGCACGCGCGGCTCCTGCGCCAGCGCGCGGGCGATCAGCGTCAACTGGCGCTCGCCGCCGCTGATCTCGGTATAGGCGCGGTCCGCCAGTCGTTCGATGCCCAGCGCCGCCAGCGCGGCTTCCGCCGCCTTGCGGTCAGCCGCCCCCGGCGTGGCGAACAGGCCGACGCGCGATGCCCGCCCCATCAGCACGATGTCGCGCACGGTGAAGGGGAAGAAGGCACTGTGCGCCTGCGGCACATAGGCGATGTGGCGGGCAAGAATCTCGCGCTTCCAGCCGGCGATATCCTCGCCGCCCAGCGTCACCCGCCCGCCCAGCGGTCGCAGCAGCCCCAGCATGGTCTTGAACAGGGTGGTCTTGCCGCCGCCATTCGGCCCCAGCAGGCAGATCACCTCCCCCGGTTCCAGCGCGAAGCCGACCTCCTGCCCGACCGGCGTGCCGCCATAGCCGAAGGAAAGGCTCTCGACACGCAATCCTGCCTCTACTGCCATCCGTGCCTCCCGCGCGCCAGCAGCCACAGGAAGAAGGGCGCGCCGAGGAAGGCAGTCAGGATGCCCAGCGGCACCTCGGTTACGGTCAGGGTGCGCGCCAGCGTATCGACGATCAGCAGATAGCCCGCCCCCAGCAGCAGCGAGGCGGGCAGCAGCCGCTCGAAATTGGGCCCCACCAGCATGCGCGCGATATGCGGCATGACGAGGCCGACCCAGCCGACAATGCCGCTGATCGACACCACGGCGGCGGTCATCAGCGTGGCGGCGGCGATGAACAGCAGCCGCAGCCGCGCGGCATCGATGCCCAGCGTCTTCGCCTCCTCGTCGCCCAGCGCCATCAGGTTCATCCGCCAGCGCAGCAGGTAGAGTGGTGCCAGCCCCAGCAGCACCAGCGGTGCCGCCGCCAGCACATCGCCGGGATTGAGCGTGGCGAGGCTGCCGAGCAGCCAGAAGGTGATGGCGGGCAGCTGGTCATAGGGGTCGGCCAGCACCTTCAGCAGCGAAATGACAGCCCCCGCCAGCGTACCCAGCACCACGCCGGCCAGCACGAGGACCAGTACCGGTTCGCGCCCGCGCACCGAGGCGGCGATCAGATAGACCAAAGTGACCGCAGCAATGCCGAAGACGAAGGCGCTGAGCTGGATACCGATGACCGGCAGAGACAGGAAGATGCCCAGCACCGCGCCCAGCCCGGAGCCGGCAGACACACCCAGTATGTCCGGCGAGACCAGCGGGTTTCTGAACAGCCCCTGATAGGCGGCCCCGGCGGCAGCCAGCGCCGCGCCGACCAGCAGCGCGCCGGCAACACGCGGCAGGCGCACCTGCCAGATCACCGGCTGCACGGTTTCCGGCACGGCGGAGGGCCGCCCAGTCAGGCCGGCGACGATCAGGTCGAACAGCTGCCCCGGCGTCACCGGATACTGGCCGACCGAGAGGGCCAGCAGGATGAGCAGCACCAGCAACGCCAGCAGCGCCCCCGGCATCAGCCAGGAGCGCGCGCCCGCCGCCGCACCATGCCGGGTTTCCGCTGTCATGCGCGCAGTATCGGCTTAGCGACCTGTGCCGGCAAGCAGCGGCGCCAGCAGCGCCTCATCCAGCTCGACATGGTAGAACAGCCGGTAGAACTCCCTGGTGATCGCCCGCATGTCGCCGGTATCGATATCGGGATAGAGCACCTTCGCCAGCCAGCGCAGGCCGAGCAGCCGGTTGATCGAGGGCGGCCGGTCGATCCAGCCGAACGGCACCGAGGGGGCGAGATAGAGCCGCCCGGTCTGTACCGCGCGGACGTTGCGCCAGCGCGCGTCGGTCAGCATATGGGCGAGGCCACGCTCATCCCAAGTGATGATGACTTCCGGATTCCAGGCCAGCACCTGCTCCAGCGAGACATTCACGATGCCGCGCTGGCCGGGCGCGTCGGCCACGTTGATGCCGCCCGCGCGCTCGATGATCTCGGTATTGATGGAGCCGCGCACCCCGGTTTCCAGCCCGACCGGCCCGCGCGCCAGATAGACGCGCGGCCGCCGGTCCTGCGGCACCTGCGCGGCGATGGCATCGACCTCGGCCAGCGTGCGCTCGGTATAGCGCGCCAGTGCCTCCGCGCGTTCCTGCCGGCCCAGCGCCTCGCCCAGCAGGCGCAAGGCCGCCGCCGTATTCTCGAAGCGCCCGTCAATCAGGATGGCGGGAATGCCGGTCTGCGCCTGCACCCGGTCCGCCAGCGACACATAGGTCGGCGCGGTCGAGCCGAAATCGAAGATGAGGTCCGGCTTGGATGCCAGCACTGCCTCCAGATTGGCGGTGCCGCCGCGCCCGGTCAGCCGCCCCAGAGTCGGCAGGTCGCGGTAGCGTTCCGGCACATAGGGGCGCTCGTCGGCATGCAGCGGGCGCGACCAGCCGGCCAGCGTCTCCGGTGCCAGGGTGTAGAGGAAGACCGTGGCCGGCGGACCGGCGGCAAACACGGTCTCGACGCGGTCAGGCAGAGTGACGGTCCGCCCGGCCGAATCGGTGAGTGTTCGCGCCGATGCGGGTGCAGAGGCAAGGCTCCAGCAGATCAGGCCGCCCAGCAGCAGAAGGACGAAACGGCGCATCCACATCCTCCTGTGTTCTATTTCTCGGCGGGCACCCCGGCCACGGTGAACCCGTATTTATCTAGGATGGTCTGGCCGTCCGGCGAGAGGATGAAGGCCGCCAGCTGCCACGCCGCCGGCTTGTCCGCCCCGATGACGGTCAGGCCGTAATCCGCGCCCACCGACAGGCTCTCCGGCAGGGCGACGATCTGCAGCCCCGGCACCTCCGTCTGCGCCAGCCTTGCATTGGTGCAGTAGGTCAGGAACAGGTCGGCCTGCTTTTCCGCCATCACCCAGCCATAGGTGTTGCGCCCGGCTGGCGGCTTCGGCGAGTCCGGGCCGCCGGTCAGCTTCAGCGCCTTGCCGTCCAGCAGCTTCAGGCTGCCGGGCTTCAGCGCATCGGCCTTGCCGAACAGTTCCCACGCATAGTCGCCGGACGGATCGGCCTTCGGCGTCGAGGTGCCGAGCCGCACCTCCGGGCGTAGCATGACCTCCAGCAGCGTCTCGCTGGTCACCGCGAGGCCCGGCTGCGCGAGGGCGCACAGCCGGTTGCGGGCGAACAGCATGACCGGCCCGCCGATGCCGGCGGCGGCCAGCTTGCGCGGATGCGCCATGTTGGCGGAGGCGAAGACATCGGGCCGCGCGCCTTCCTCGATGCGCTTGCGCAGCAGGCCGGAGGCGGCGAACTCCGTCGCCACCGCCATGCTGTGCCTGGCCGTATAGGCCTTCGCCACCTCCCCCAGCGCCGTCTTCAAGCTGCCGGCGGCGAACAGGGTAAGATTATCGGCGGCTTTAGCGGGCATGCTCACCAGCACCGCCAGAACCGCAACCAGAGTGCGGAGCTTCATGCCATCCTCCCTTTGCCTGTGCGCCACCGAAGCCCATCAGCTGCTGGACTTCTTCGCGTTCGGGAAGAACAGCTGCTGGCCGTTCAGCTTGTAGTCGGCAATCGCCTTCTGGCCTTCGCCGGAGACCAGCCAGTCGATGAAGGCCTGACCTTCCGCCTTCTTCACATGCTTGTGCGTCTCCGGGTTCACCAGGATGACGCCATACTGGTTGAACAGCTTTGCATCGCCCTCGACGCTGATCTCCAGCGGGCCGCGATTCTGGAAGCTGATCCAGGTGGCACGGTCGGTCAGCGCATAGGCCGGCATCTGCGCCGCGGTGTTCAGCGTGGCGCCCATGCCGGAACCCAGCTCGCGGTACCAGCCGCCACCAGCGGCCTTCACATCGACGCCGGCTTCCTTCCAGAGCCGCAGCTCCGCCTTGTGGGTGCCGGAATCGTCACCGCGCGAGGCAAAGGCAGCTTTGGCGGCGGCGATCTTCGCCAGCGAGGCCGGGGCGTCCTTCATGCCCTTCACGCCGGCCGGGTCGCTCTTCGGGCCAACGATGACGAAGTCGTTATACATGACCTCGAACCGTTCGACGCCATGGCCCTCGGCCACGAACTTCTTCTCCGCCGCTGGGGCGTGCACGAACACCACATCGGCGTCGCCGCGCCGCCCGGTGTCCAGCGCCTGGCCGGTGCCCTGCGCGATCACCCGCACCTCGATGCCGGTCTTCTGCTTGAAGATCGGCAGGATGTGCTTGAACAGCCCTGAATTCTCGGTCGAGGTGGTCGAAGCCACGGTGATGAACTTGTCCTGTGCCTGCGCGGAACCGATGGCTGCGGTAACAGCCAGCGCCGCGACGGCGAGGAATTTGCCAAACCTGTTCATTGCTATCCTCCTGTTTATGGAATTCGAATTGTCACCAGAGAAGCTCGCCTTTGATGAAGGCGCGGGCCTCCTCGCTCTGTGGTTCCCGGAAGAACCGTTCAGCCGGAGTCACTTCGACCAGCCTGCCGTGATGCAGGAATACGATCTCGTCGGCCTGCCGCCGCGCCTGCCCCAGATCGTGGGTGGTCATGACGATCTTGGTACCGGTCTCGTGGAAATGGGTCAGCGCCTCCTCGACCTCGCGGATGCCCCGGACATCCAGCGCCGAGGTCGGCTCGTCGAGGAACAGCACTTCGGGCTGCAATATCCACGCCCGGGCCAGCGCCAGCCGCTGCTGCTCGCCACCCGACAGCACGCGCGCCGGGCTGTCCGCCAGCGGCGCCAGGCCGAAGCGTTCCAGCGCTGCCATCGCAGACTCCCGGCGCCCCGTACGCGCCACCCCGGCGACGGACAGTGCATAGACCATATTGGCCAGCACGGAGCGGCGCAGCAGCACCGGGCGCTGGAACACCATGGCCTGCCGCTGCCGCGCCTCCTGCGCGGAGACACCCTCGGCCCAGCGCACCCGGCCCGAGGTCGGCTGGATCAGCCCGTGGCAGAGCCGCAGTAGCAGGCTCTTGCCCGCGCCGTTCGGTCCGATGACGAAACTCCGGATACCGGCTTCCAGCGTCAGATTGATGCCGTCGATCAGCCGCTTGCCGCCGGCGTCGAAACACACATTCTCCAGCCGCAGCGGCAGGACGGTGGGCCTTACCATGCCATGCATGACCGCCCTCACCCGGCCCGCCGGCGGGCGGTTTCGCCAATGCCGAAGGCGGCCCCGTTGATCGCCGCAATGATCAGAATCAGCACGATGCCGAGACCCAGCGCCAGCGCCAGGTCGCCCTTCGCGGTCTCCAGCGCGATGGCCGTCGTCATGGTGCGGGTGACGCCGTCGATATTGCCGCCGACGATCAGGATGGCGCCCACCTCCGCCGCCGCCCGGCCCAGCCCGGCCAGCACCGCTGTCAGCAGGCTGAAGCGCCCGTCCCACAGCAGCGTCGGGATGGCGCGCAAGGGCGTGACTCCCAGCGAGGTCAGCTGCTCGCGATATTCCGCCCACAGATCCTCGATGGTCTGGCGGGTCAGCGCGGCAATGATCGGCAGCACCAGGATGGTCTGTGCGATGACCATGGCCGGCGGCGAGAACAGCAGCCCCAGCTCGCCCAGCGGCCCGGCGCGCGACAGCAGCAGATAGACCACTAGGCCGACCACCACCGGCGGCAGGCCCATGCAGGCATTCAGCACCACGATGACCGCCCCGCGCCCCGGAAAGCGCCACAGCGCCACGGCGGCACCCAGCGGCAGGCCTATCAGTGCGGCGATGGCGACCGCCGACAGGCTGACCGACAGCGACAGCGCCACGATCTGCAGCAGCTCGCTGTCGAAGCCGGCGATCAGCGCGAAGGCCGTCTTGAAGGCACTGAAAAACTCGAACATCGCTCCCCTGAAACCACTTTTCCGATTTTCTGCCGGATTATGCAGGAAGAACGAAAATATGGCATCAATGGAATAGAAACAGTCTTTCGCACTATTTCGACGCATCCTCTGGTGCGGGAAAAGCGCTGGCAGGACGGGCGCGCTGCTTCCAAACTGCACCAGAGGCCAGACAACGCCGAGGCTGAAAGGGAAGCGGAGCCGGCATGGACGACACCATCCTCCATCTCGCCGTGGCACTGGGCATCGGCCTGCTGATCGGTGCCGAGCGGGAACGCCGCAAGGGTACCGGGCCCGGCCGCGCACCTGCGGGCATCCGCACCTTCGCCATTGCCGCGCTGGCCGGCGCCACGGCCATGCTGGTGGGCGATGGTCCGCTGCTGGCGGCGGCTTCACTGGGAGTCGCGGTGCTGGCAGCCGCCGCCTACTGGCGCAGCCGGGAAGAAGATCCCGGCCTCACCACAGAGGTGGCGCTGGTGCTGACCGTGCTGCTGGGCGGGCTGGCGCTGCAGCGCCCGGCACTGGCCGCCGGGATGGGTGTGGCGGTTGCCATCCTGCTGGCGGCACGCGGGGCGATCCACCGCTTCGTCAGCGGCGTACTGTCCGCGCAGGAGGTGAATGACACCCTGCTGTTCGCGGCGGTGACGCTGATCGTGCTGCCCATCCTGCCGGACCGGCCCATCGGGCCTTATGGCGCGCTGAACCCGCACAGCCTGTGGCTGTTGGTCGTGCTGTTGATGGCGGTCAGCGGCCTTGGCCATGCCGCCATCCGGCTGGTCGGTGCGCGCGCCGGCCTGCCGCTGGCCGGGCTGATCGGGGGCTTCGCGTCCAGCACCGCGACCATCGGCGCGATGGGCGGCCGCGCGCTGCGCGATGCAGCGCTGCTATCCCCCGCCATTGCCGGGGCCGTGCTGTCCTCCGTCGCCACGATTGCCCTGCTGGCCGCCGTGCTGGCGGCGACCAGCCTGGAGGCGCTGCGGGCGCTGCTGCCCGCGATCCTGGCCGGCGGTGCGGCGGCGCTGCTCTACGGCGTCCTGTTCACCCGCCGCGCCTTTGCCGGCGGCACGCCGGAAGCCGTCCCGCCGGGCCGCATCTTCGACCCGAAGGCGATTGCCGGCTTTGCCCTCGGACTGGCGGCGATCATCCTGATCTCGGCGGCGCTGCATGACTGGTTCGGCGATGCCGGCATCCTGGCGGCGTCGGCACTGGCCGGATTCGCCGATGCGCATGCCGCCGCAATCATGGTCGCAAGCCAGGTGGCCAGCGGCAATCTGCCCGCCGGCGAGGCAGCGCTCCCAGTATTGCTGGGCCTCACCACCAACACCATCAGCAAGGCAGCCCTGGCCTGGCTGGCCGGCCCGCGCGGCTTCGCCGCCGGGGTCCTGCCGGGGCTGATCCTGATCCTGGCCGGCGCCTGGGGTGCCGCCTGGTGGGCCAGCTAAAAAGTGCGGATATCGAAGCGTTCGCGTAAATATGCCTGCCCCGTCGGCGTGATCTCCAGCGCCCGGCTGCCGCCGATCCGGCGCACCAGATGGCTGTCCAGGAAATGGCTGCACAGCGCCGCCCCCAGCCGGCCGGCGATGTGCGGGCGGCGTTCGCTCCAGTCGAGGCAGGGCCGGCACAGGGCACGCGCTCCAGAGGCACCAGAAAGACTTTCGCCCGTCAGCCCCAGCCCGTGCAGGAAGTCCAGCCCGGCCGGCGTCACCAGCCCGGCGCCGTCATCCAGCTCGACATGGCCGCGCGCCTGCAGCGCATCGGCCAGCGCCACGCCGAGTTCGCCCGCCATATGGTCGTAGCAGGTGCGGGCCCGGCGCATCGCCGCATCGCGCGGGCCGGTCACCGGCGCCCGCACGGGTTGCGGCGCCAGGGACGCCACCTGCATGACGGTTTCCAGCAGACGCGCCACCTCCGGCGAGGCCAGACGGTGATAGCGGTGCCGGCCCTGCCGCTCCATCGCCAGCAGCCCGGCCTGGGTCAGCCGGGCGAGATGCGCGCTCGCACTCTGCGGCGTCACTCCGGCGGCCTGGGCCAGCTCACCGGCGGTCAGCGCGCGCCCGTCCATCAGCGCAAGCAGCATGGCGGCGCGGGCGGGTTCTCCCACCAGCAGGCCGATCTCGGCAATACGGTTCGTGTTCATGGGTTCCTCCGTGCGAGCCTTCAGACTAGCACGGCGGCGAGGGCAACAGTTCAGTCCAGACCGAACTGTTTAGTACAGGCTCAGTGCAGGGAATCCTGGCGCATGTAGCTGCCGTCGCGCAGCAGCACGGACAGGGCCACGGTCTTGCGGCGGCTGGGATCATGGGCCGAGACGATGCAGGCATGCGGGATGCCGTGATGGTCCATCACCTGCTCGACCGACCAGGACACCAGCCGGCCATAGCCATCGACCTGACCGAAACGGTCGCCAACGCCGATAGAGGGTTTTTTCATAGTGTGCCTGTTCTAGCCGTGGTGGAGGTCCAGAGGGACCGGAGCGCTCTTCCAGTATCAGATCATTCTGATGGTCTTTAGGATAAAATTTATATATCTCCCGTGCCGGACTGCAAGAGCCGTTGTCATGTCCTGCTGTGGGGCAAGCCCGCCGGGGATGCATGTCTTTGGCTTTCCTGCCGGCTTGCGGTAAAGCTAAGCGCATGAAACTGCTTGCCATCAGCGACCTGCATCTGGCCAATCCGGTAAACCGCGAGGCACTGGCCGGCCTGCCCCACGCGCCTGGGGACTGGCTGATCCTGGCCGGCGACATGGCCGAGCGGCTGGAGCATATGCGCGCGCTGTTCGCCCTGACGACCGAGCGCTTCGCCAGGGTGATCTGGGTGCCGGGCAATCATGAGCTGTGGACCGTCTCCGAGAATGGCGCGGATAGCGCCAATGGGGGCGATAGCCTGGCCGGCGAGGCGAAATACCTGGCGCTGGTCGATCTCGCCCGCGAGTTTGGCGTTATCACGCCGGAGGACGACTATCCCATCTGGACCGGGCCGGGCGGCCCCTGCGTGGTGGCCCCGCTGTTCCTGCTCTATGATTACAGCTTCCGGCCGGATGACCTGCCGCGCGACCAGGTGATCGCCTGGGCCCGCGAGGGCGGGGCGGTCTGCGCCGACGAGATGCTGCTGAACCCCGCCCCCTACCCCTCCCGCGAGGCCTGGTGCGCGGCGCGGTGCGACGAGGCCGAGGCGCGCCTGATGGCGCTGGACGGCGCGCCCACCGTGCTGGTGAATCATTATCCGCTACGCCGCGACCTGGTGCATATCCCGCGCATTCCGCGCTTCATCCCCTGGTGCGGCACGCGCCGGACCGAGGACTGGCATGTCCGCTTCAACGCAAAGGTCGCGGTGTCGGGCCATCTGCATGTGCGGCGCACCGACTGGATCGACGGCACGCGGTTCGAGGAAGTCTCGCTGGGCTATCCAAGGCAGTGGGACCAGCAGCGCGGTATCCTGCCCTATATACGGGAAATCCTGCCCGGCCCGCCGACTATGGCCTGACGTCTGGCTGACCACTCCCCGCCAGTTTTCATATTGTCACCCCCGGGCTTGACCCCAATGGGCGCCTGGGGGTCCAGGAGCGGTGCCCCGCCTGAAACCCTTCAGAACGTGGCCCCTGGATTGCCGGGTCAAGCCCGGCAATGACAAGGAGAATAATGGCAGCTTATTGTGCCAGCCGCATCAGCGCGGCAAGGTCGGCGGGGGCGGCATCCAGCGTCACGCGCGCCGGTGCTTCGTGCCGCAGCGCCAGCGCCAGCACATGCCCTTGCGTCGGCCGCAGGCGCCGGAAGTACCAGTTGGCGGGGTCGTCCTGGATGCGTTCGTCGAAGGCGATGGACAGCGGATCGAGCGTATAGGCGAAGGCGCCCAGGGGCAGCGCGAGCCCCATGCCGACCGCCTTAATATAGGCCTCCTTCAGCGTCCAGAAGGCGAACAGCGCCTCCTTCTCCGCCGCCGCGTCCAGCCCGACGAGCTGCGCGCATTCCGCCGGGGCGAAGAACCGGTCGGCGAGGTCAATGGTCAGGTTGGTGCGGTCCAGCCATTCCACATCGACGCCGATCTCGCGGTCCAGCGCCACCGCCACGGCGGCCAGCCCCCGCGTATGGGAGAGGTTCACCCGGAAGGGTGGTGCCTCCGCAGGCAGCACTGGTTCCGGCTTGCCGTGATCGCCGATGGAAAAGCGCCACTCCGCCGGCGCCACGCTGAGGCCGGAAGCCGACGCCAGCAGGCTGAGCGTGCCGCGCAGCAGCGCATGAGCAGCAGTATAGCTTTCCCAGTCGCGCCGGAAATGGAAGCGCTGCGCCCGCGCCTGCTCCTCCGCCGGCAGCAGCGCCGAGAGGTGTTGCCAGTCCGGTTCCGCGATATCCGCCACCGGTAGCCAGCGCACCAGCGGTTTGTTTCTGCTCACTTCAATATTAAGATTATCTGTTGAAAGCATTCGCTTCACCGGGGATATCGAACAAAAAAGAATATAAATAAAATTTTAATAATCCCGATCTATCTTCCGACCACCTGCCGCCGACCAAACCGGCTCGAAGCCACCTGTGCCGACGGTTCTATCCTCATATGGAGCCAAAAATGAACATTACCGTGAAAGCGCTGCTGATGAGCGTGCTTTTGGGCCTGGGTGCAATTCTCACCGCCTCCGGTGTCGTGAATCTGCTTGCGCTGAACGCGGCGGATGATGGCTTGCGGAGCGTGTATGAAAACCGGGTGATCCCGCTGAAGCAGCTGAAGAGCGTGTCGGACGACTACGCCGTCTTTATCGTCGATGCCAGCCATAAGGTGCGCAACGGCAATTTCAGCTGGGAAGAAGGCGTGCAGTCCGTGCAGCTCGCCACCAGGCGCATCAAGGAGGCCTGGTCGGAATATCTTGGAAATCCGCTGACGGCGGAGGAGGCGAAACTGGTCGCCGAGGCGAAAGCGCTTCTGGTTCCCGCCGACAAGGCTGTTGCTGATCTGACCGGCATCCTGCAGCGCAAGGACAAGGCGGCTCTCGACGCTTTCGTCCTGGAACAGCTGTATCAGATCATCGACCCGCTGACCGAAAAGATCGCCGACCTCATCACCATCCAGGTCCGGATCGCGGAGGAGGTCTATACGGAATCCCATTCAAGGGACGAGCTTGCGGTACTGGTCGCTGAAATCCTGGTCGGTATTGGCCTGATCGCCACGGTCTTCGGCATCTTCATGGTGCATCGCCGGGTGACGCGGCCGATGGATGAGCTGACGGCCTCTCTCCGCAAGCTGGCGACTGACGATTACAGCATCGCCGTTCCCCATGCCGGGCGCGGCGACGAGATTGGCCAGATGGCCCGCGCCGTCGATATCCTGAAGCAGCATGGCATTGAAGCGCAGGAACTGCGCGCCGCGCAGGAAAGCGAGCGTGCCGAGGCCGAGCGGCTGAAGATTGCCGCCCTGGAAGCCATGGCCGGCAAGGTCGAGAGCGAGACCCGCCTGGCCGTCGATCAAGTGTCGGAACGCACCCAGGCGATGGACCAGCATGCCGTCTCCATGGCGTCATCGGCCGAGCAGATGTCAATGAACAGCCAGGGCGTGGCCGCCGCCGCGCAACAGGCGCTGCACAATGCGGAGGCCGTCGCCTCCGCCGCCGAGCAGATGGCCGCCTCGATCCGCGAGATTTCCTCGCAGGTCAGCCATGGCAGCGCGGTCAGCCAGCGTGCGGTGGAAACCGGCGCGCGCACGGAACAGACCATTGGCGCCCTGTCCGAGGCGGTGACACGCATCGGCGAGGTGGCAACGCTGATTTCCGATATTGCCTCGCAGACCAACCTGCTGGCGCTCAATGCGACCATTGAGGCGGCGCGGGCCGGCGAGGCCGGCAAGGGCTTTGCGGTGGTTGCCTCGGAAGTGAAGAACCTGGCGGGCCAGACCGCGAAAGCCACCGAGGAGATCGCCGCCCAGATCGGTAATATCCAGTCCGTCACGAAAATCTCGGTGGAGGCGGTGAAGGAAATCGGTCGGACCATCGAGGAGATGAGTGGCATCACCAGCACGATCTCCGCCGCGATCGAGGAACAGTCGGCCGCGACGCAGGAGATCAGCCACAACATCAACCAGACCGCCGACGCCTCACGCGAGGTCTCGACCAGGATCGCGGAAGTCTCCAACGAGGCGATTCGGACCGGGCAGAGCGCCTCCACGGTGCGGGATACGTCCACGGAAGTGGCGACGGCGATTTCCGATCTGCGCCAGCTTCTCGTTCGGGTGGTCCGTACCTCCATGAAGGAAGTGGACCGCCGCTATGCAGAACGCCAGCCGGCCAACACGCCCTGCACCCTGAAGCTGCAGGACCGCAGCGTGCAAGCTCAGCTTGCCAATCTCTCCGAAGGTGGCGCCATGGTGCTGACCGGCGAGAGCGTCGCCGTCGGCACGCCGGGGAAGCTGGAAATCGCCGGCCGCAGTGGCAGCACCGCCTTTACCGTAGTGACTGTCGGCGACGGTGCCTTGCATCTTAAATTCGAAAAGGCGCGCGAGCAGCAGAAAGTCGCCTGACCTCTGACGCCAGTGAAATGCAGGAGCCGCGGTTCATGCCGCGGCTCCTTTCTTTTTGCCTCAGCCTGCCGGATCGACCGGGGTGACGACGCCCTCGGCGGCCTCGATCACCTCGCCGGCATCGAGGCAGATATCCTCGCGGTTGCGCATCGCCATGATCTGCACACCGGTACGCAGCGCGCCATGCCGACCGACCGGCACGGCAAGGCCCGGAATGCCCAGCAGCGGGGCGATCAGGGCCGCGCGCATATTGTCCAGCACCTCCGCCTGGCCTTCCGGCGTCACATCCGCGCCCTGCTCCGGCGGCAGGCCGCACAGCACCGGCATGATGACCAGCGGATAATTCTCGAAGAACTGCATCCAGCGCAGCGCCAGCGCCTCGCGCTCGGTCATCGCGGCGATGTAGGCCTCAAGATCAGCCGGCTTGTGCAGCGACAGCCAGGACTGCATCGCGGCGATGCCGTCGGGATCACCCATTTTCTGCATCGCCGGCCACAGGCTGCCGAACACGTCGGTCACGCAGATGATGTGCCACAGCGCGATGGCGCGTTCGATATCCGGCGGCAGCACCTCCTCCACCGCATAGCCAGCGGCGGCCAGATGCCGTCCGGCCTGGCGCACCGCCTCGACCTGTGCCGGATGGCTGGTACCGCCCGGCACTTCGGGCACGATGGCGACGCGGATCGGCCGCGCCGGCTCCGGCCCGCGCATTGGCACATCGTTCCAGCGCCAGTCGCGGCGGTCGCCCTGGGCCATCACCTCCAGCGCCAGCCGGGCATCGCGCACGGTACGGGTGTGCGGGCCCTGCACCGCCATGATGACCGCACCGGGCGGCCGACCGCCGGGGGCCGTGAGGTTGAAGGCGGGAATTCGTCCATAGCCGACGCGCAACCCCACCACACCGTTGCAGGTGGCGGGAATCCGCACCGACCCGCCGATATCATTGCCATGCGCGATGGCGCCGATGCCGGTCGCTGTCGCTGCACCCGCCCCGCCGCTGGAGCCGCCCGGCGTCACCGCCGGGTCGAGCGGGTTCAGCGTGCGCCCGTGCAGCGCATTGTCGGTGAAGATGCGCATGGAGAAGGCCGGCGCGTTGGTGCGCCCGACGATGATGGCACCGGCGCGCTTCAGATTGGCGACCACCGGGCTGTCATGCCCGGCGATGAAGTCTTTCAGCGGCACCACGCCATTGTCGGTCGGCAATCCTGCCTGATCGACATTCACCTTGGTGGTGACCGGCACGCCATGCAGCGGCCCCAGCACCTCGCCGCGCGCCTGTTTCGCATCGGCGGCATCGGCAGCGGACAGCGCCTCTTCCTCCAGCACGCGGACCACGGCATTGATCGCCGGATTGACCGCATGAAGACGCTTCAGGACCGATTGCGTGGCCTCCCGGGCAGAGGCGCGGCCAGTGCGGATAAGGCGCGCGAGATCGGTCGCGTCGAGCTGCCAGAGGTCCATGAGCGGGGTCCGTTCGGTTGGGCGAAAACAGATCAGGCGATCATGCTAACAGAGAGAGTCTTCACGCGGGATAGCTTAACCTCCTCCGCCACCTCACCCTTGTGCCATTCGCAGACCGTCATGCCGAGCAACCCGGTGACCGGCCCGTCCGCCGCATCCGCCAGCGGCAGCATCAGCCGCTCGCCGATGGGCGTACGGTCGGCGGGCAGATAGACCATGCCCTTCATGCACAGCAACAGCCGCTGTTCCACCAGCGGCATCCAGCGCCCGGCGACCACCGCCGCCTTTTCCGGCCCGAGGATATCCTCCAGCGTCATGCCCTTCAGATTGCTGTGGCCGAAGATCGAGGAGACTTCGGTACCGGCCAGCCGGTAGCGGAAGCCACTCTCCGGTGCGTAATCGACCAGGAAGATCTGCGCCAGCGCCCAGGGAATCTCCGTCGGGTCGATGTCCGTGCGGGACGGCATTGGACGGCCCTGACGCTTTTCGCGCCAATAGGCGAACAGGCGGCGGAGCCGGTCATCCTCGATGAAGCTGGCCAGCTGCTCGGCATTCGCCACGCCTTCGGTTTCCGGGCTTGCCCAGTTCCACTCCAGGCCGGGTATCGGGCGCTCGCTCATCTTGTCCTGTCGCTCAAAGGAAAAAGCACAGCATTGTATGTTTTGATAATGACAGACAGCAATCGCTTTCAACCATGGCGCGCATAAATAGAAATCGCGATCACCAATACCATCGGTGCCGGCGCGCCGATTTGGTTAATCGGATTTTAACTTTTGCCTGATATTCAAAGTTCCAACGATGGCGCGAATCATAAAAAAGGAAGATGGATGACGGGGCTATCCACTGACGGTCAGGTCATCGATCCCGAACCTTCGCTTCTCGCCCCTGCCCTGCAACCTTTGCTTGCTTACTGGAAAAGCAGGGGGAGTGACGAGCGGCTGCCGGCGCGCGCCGATATCGACCCGCTGGACATTCCCCGGCTGCTGCCCTTCCTCTATCTGGTCGATGTGGAGCGGCAGAGCGGCGGCACGGCGCCCTACCGCTTCCGCTACCGGCTGGTCGGCACTGGAATCGTTGAACGCAATGGCGGCGACCCGACCGGCCATTATCTCGACGATTTCGAAAACCGGCCGTTTCACGAGACCATCGTGGCCGACTATACGCGCTGCGCCATGGAGAAGCTTCCTGTGGCGGCGTCGCGCCGCTTTATGGATTCCAGCGGCCGCCACTGGCCCTATCAGCGGCTGGTACTGCCGCTTTCGGAAAATGGCCTGGATGTGAACATGCTGCTGGGCGGCAATGCCTTCGGCGACAAGCCGGAACCCAGGGGACGGCGCGGCCGGTAGCCGCACCGCCCCCGGATGATCACTCCGGCCCGATCACTCCGCCAGGGCCGGTTCGCGCTTGCGGCGGCCCGATGATCCGCCGCCGCCCGAGGACGGTGCGTCGGGGTAAGTCAGCACCAGCTTGCCATCCTTCACCGTGACCAGCACCGTGCCGCCCTTGGCCAGCTTGCCAAACAGAAGTTCCTCGGCCAGCGGCTGCTTGATGTTGGTCTGGATGACGCGGGCCAGCGGCCGGGCGCCATAGGCCTGATCATAGCCCTTCTGGGCCAGCCATTTGCGGGCCGGGTCGGTCAGCTCGATAGTGACGCCGCGGTCGGCCAGCTGCACCTCCATCTGGATGACGAACTTGTCCACCACCCGGTCGATGATCTCCGGCGTCAGATGGCCGAAGGGCACGATGGCGTCCAGCCGATTGCGGAACTCCGGCGTGAACATGCGGTTGATCGCCTCATCATCCTCGCCGACCCGCGCCGTACGCTCGAAACCGATGGCCGGCTTCGCCATGTCGGCGGCCCCGGCATTGGTGGTCATGATCAGGATGACATTGCGGAAATCGACCGTCTTGCCGTTATGGTCGGTCAGCTTCCCGTAATCCATGATCTGCAGCAGGATGTTGTAGAGGTCGGGATGCGCCTTCTCGATCTCGTCCAGCAACAGCACCTGATGCGGGTGCTGGTCGATGGCGTCAGTCAGCAGCCCGCCCTGGTCGAAGCCGACATAGCCCGGAGGCGCGCCGATCAGCCGGCTGACCGTGTGGCGCTCCATATACTCCGACATGTCGAAGCGCGTCATCTCGACGCCCAGGATAGTGGCCAGCTGGCGCGCCACCTCGGTCTTGCCGACGCCGGTCGGGCCGGAGAACAGGTAGGAGCCAATCGGCTTCTCCGGCTCGCGCAGGCCGGCGCGCGACAGCTTGATGGCGCTCGCCAGCGCCTCGATGGCCTTGTCCTGGCCGAACACGACATTCTTCAGGTCGCGCTCCAGGTTCTTCAGCACCGTGCGGTCGTCGGTGGAGACACTCTTCGGCGGGATGCGGGCGATCTTGGCGACGACGGCCTCGACCTCCTTCACGCCGATGGTCTTGCGCCGCCTGGAGGGCGGCACCAGCATCTGCGCCGCACCCACCTCGTCGATCACGTCGATGGCCTTGTCCGGCAGCTTGCGGTCGGAGATGTACTTGGCCGACAGATCGACCGCCGCCTTGATCGCCTCCGCCGTGTAGCGGACATGGTGATGCTCCTCGTAATAGGGCTTCAGCCCCATCAGGATCTTCACCGCATCCTCGATCGACGGCTCGTTCACGTCGATCTTCTGGAAGCGCCGCACCAGCGCGCGGTCCTTCTCGAAATAGCTGCGATATTCCTTGTAGGTGGTGGAGCCGATGCAGCGCAGCGCGCCTGAGGCCAGCGCCGGCTTCAGCAGGTTGGAGGCATCCATCGCCCCGCCGGAGGTGGCGCCGGCACCGATCACCGTGTGGATCTCGTCGATGAACAGGATCGCGTTGGGGTGCGCCTCGATCTCGTTCACCACCGCCTTCAGCCGCTCCTCGAAATCGCCGCGATAACGCGTACCGGCCAGCAGCGCCCCCATGTCGAGCTGGAAGATCACCGCCGGCTTCAGCACGTCGGGTACTTCCTCCTGCACGATGCGGCGCGCCAGCCCCTCGGCGATGGCGGTCTTGCCGACGCCGGGATCGCCGACATAGAGCGGGTTGTTCTTGGTGCGCCGGCACAGGATCTGGATCGTGCGCTCGACCTCCGCCGCGCGGCCGATCAGCGGGTCGATCTTGCCGGACTGCGCCTTCTTGTTCAGGTTGATGCAGTAGGTATCCAGCGCCTCGTTGCCCTTCTGCCGGGCACCGCCCATGCCGGTGGCACCGGCCGGCTTCTCGGCCTGGGGCTCTTTCTCCTCATCGGCGCCCTGCACCGGGCGCGGCTCGTTGCGCTTCGGCACCTTGGCGATGCCGTGCGAGATGTAGTTCACCGCGTCGAAGCGGCTCATCTCCTGCTCCTGCAGGAAATAGACGGCATGGCTCTCGCGCTCGGAGAACAGCGCCACCAGCACATTCGCGCCGGTCACCTCGGCCCGGCCGGAGGACTGCACATGGATGACGGCGCGCTGCACGACGCGCTGGAAGCCGGCGGTCGGCTTCGCATCCTCCTCACGCTGGGTGGCGAGGTTGGCGAGGTCGGTGTCGATGTAGCCCACCAGGTCGGCGCGCAGCTTGTCGAGATCGACACCGCAGGCCTTCAGCACGGCCAGCGAGTCCTGATCCTCCGTCAGCGCCAGCAGCAGATGTTCCAGCGTGGCATATTCGTGCCGCCGTTCGTTGGCGAAATCGAGTGCACGATGCAAGGTCTTTTCCAGATTGCGGGACAGCATGCGGGACTATTCCTTTTCCAACGTGCATTGCAGGGGATGTTGGTTCTGGCGCGCGAAATCCATCACCTGGGTGACCTTGGTCTCGGCCACCTCGTAGGTGAACACGCCACAGATGCCGACACCGCGATGGTGGACGTGCAGCATGATCCGCGTCGCCTCTTCCCGCGACTTCTGGAAGAAACGCTCAAGCACATGCACGACGAACTCCATCGGCGTGTAGTCGTCATTCAGCATCAGAACCTTGTAGAGCGACGGTTTCTTGGTCTTCGGCTTCGTCTTCAGGACGACGCCCGTACCTGTTCCCGTGCCGCCGATGGGGGGCTCATCGCTCATGCGTGATCGTCTCGACCTTACGTTCGTCGCGCCGGCGGACACCGGCGCATCCACTGTTTGTAATGATAGGCATTGGGCCGGGCTTCGCAAAGGGGCTTTGCCCGGATTTCTCTTGTCATCGCCCTCTTGAAATCAGATTCCCGCTCCACAAGGCGCCGCGGACGCAAAAAGGCCCGGCGCGGGGCCGGGCCTTTTCGGGCAAGTGGGCTCGGATTGAGCGGACAAGGGGGGATGCCCGCCGCACCGGTCCACGATGCCGGATAGCGATACCGGTTCAGGTGGCGGCTTTAGGCGGCGACCGGCTTCAGGAAGAACTCGACGCTGCTGTTCACCCGAGCCTTGATCGGCTCGACCGCGTCATTGGCAACCTTCACGGTCATCTCCGACAGCTTGGCGGTCTCGGCGATGGTCTGGTCGAAGCTGGTCTTGGCGAAGCCGTTCTGCAGCTCCATCACATCACGCAGCGTCTTGCAGCCCATCAGCGCCTGCATGGTGCCGGCGGCCTGCTCCAGGCTCGACTGGGTGAAGCCGTACCAGGCCTTGCCGATTTCCTCGGCGCCCTTGCTGACGATGGCGCCGCTGGTGTTCAGCGCGTCCAGATTGGCGCGGTTCAGCTCGGTCAGCCCATCATAGGACTTGAAGAACGCCTCGCTCTGCTTGGCGATCTGTTCCTTGGTCAGGGCGACAGCCTGCTCATAGCTCTTGTTAGCGGCGTCGCCACCGGTCTTCACCATGGTTTCCATCGCCTCCTTGCTGGCGGCGACCATGGTCTCGACCTGCTTCAACGTCTCCTGAGGCGCGGCGGCCTTCTTGGCGGTGGTCATGGTGTGCTTCTCCAAAATCTTTTATGATTGCGGTCTTCCCGAGCGCCAGCGCAGGGCGTCATCGCATCGCGCCTGGCGGAACGGATTGCTGCAATGCAGCATGCGACTTAATTTAGGAAACGCTGCTTTTTTGTCAATGGATTTTTGTGCACTGCAACATAAAATTCGTATTTTTGCCGCTTGAGGGCGCTTTTCCGGGCTTCCTGCGGCGGGCCGGGACAGCTTATGCTGCTGCGCGACGGCAGCGCAGACCGTCCACGGCTGAAGAGAGAAACGATACGTGACCTATTGCCTTGGCATCGCCATCGAGGAAGGGCTGATCGCCCTGTCGGACGGCCGCATCACCAGCGGCACGGAGGTTTCCCAGGCAAAGAAACAGGTCCTGCTCGGCCCGCCCGGCGCGCAATTCGTGGTCATGACCTCGGGCCTGCGCTCGCTGCGCGACAAGACGCTGGCCTATCTGAAGCGCGACATGGCGGAAACCCGCCCCGAAGGCTTCCGCGGCATGCTGGAGGCGGTGATGGCCTACGCCAAGGCCCTGCGCCGCGTCGCCGACGAAGACCGCGAGGCACTGCAGCTCTCCGACCTGTCCTTCAACCTGCACGCCATCATCGGCGGCCAGCTGGGCCCGGACACCGAACCCTCCATGTTCCTAGTCTACCCGGAAGGCAACTGGATCGAGCTGGAGCCGCGCACGCCCTACCTGTCCATCGGCGCGACCGGCTATGGCAAGCCGATCCTCGACCGTGCGCTCAGCTTCGACAAGCCGATGCGCACGGCACTGAACATCGCCTATCTCTCCTTCGATTCCACGCGGGTCAGCGCGTCCAATGTCGGCTTTCCGGTCGACATCTCGGTCTATCTGCGGCGCGAGAAGGTCTGGCACACGGCGCGCTACGATTATGACGAGGTGCGCGAGCAGCGCGAATGGTGGAACACCAACCTGACCGAGCTGGCCTCGCGGCTGCCGGACGGGCCGTGGCTGGCCGGATTGCTGCCGGACTCCGCCCAGAAGCGCTTCACGGTTGTCCGGGAGGAGTAGGCTGTTACCGCGTCCCGCATACCGGAACACCGAAAAAGAGAATCTACATTTGATTCAATGGATTATGGACAAATCCTAAAATCGACATTAACATAAGGCCGGATTGGGGCATATTCAGGCTAAAATTCGACATCGAGGGGGCAGGCAATGAGGGGGCTTTTTCCGCAGGGCCGGAACAATGAGCAGGCACGCGGCATCGGGCGTCTTGTCCTCCTGCCGCTGATGTTCGTGATGGCCCTGGCTTTCGCCGTGGCCGCCCCGCTGGGTGCCGAAGCCCAGGCCAGCCGCTACGCCGCCCTGGTGATCGACTATTCCACCGGCAAGGTCTTGTTCGAGCGGCACGCTGACGAGCGGCGCTATCCTGCCTCGCTCACCAAGATGATGACGCTGTACATGACTTTCGAGGCGCTGGAGAGCGGCAAGCTGAAGTTCGACCAGCAGCTGCCGGTGTCCCAGCGTGCCGCCGGCATGTCCCCTTCGAAGCTTGGCATTCCGGCCGGCAAGACCATCAAGGTCCGCGACGCGATCTATGCGCTGATCACCCGGTCGGCCAACGACATGGCGGTGGTGCTGGCCGAGGCGCAGGGCGGCACGGAGATCAAGTTCGCGCAGATGATGACCGAGCGCGCGCACAAGCTGGGCATGAAGAATACCAGCTTCCGCAACGCATCCGGCCTGCCAAACCGCGGCCAGGTCAGCACCGCGCGCGACATGGCGCAGCTTGCCGTGCGGCTGATGCGCGACTACCCGCAATATTACGACATGTTCAAGGTGCGCTCCTTCACCTATGCCGGGCGGACCTATGTGAACCACAACCGGCTGCTCGGCAATTACGAGGGCACGGACGGCATCAAGACTGGCTATATCCGCGCCTCGGGCTTCAATCTCGTGGCCTCGGCCAAGCGCGGCCAGCACCGGCTGATCGGTGTGGTGTTCGGCGGCCAGACCGCCGCCTCGCGCGATGAGCACATGATGGATCTGCTGGAAGCCAGCTTCGTCGAGATCGACCAGATCCGCGTCGCCAACGCGGTGCCGGTGCCGTCACGCAAGCCGCGCCTCGACAATCCGCCGCCGGTCGCCGTGGCCGATGCCGGCACCACGAAGCTGGCCGAAGAGGAAGCGCTGGCCCAGGGCGACGCCTCCGACCTCGCCGCCGCCCGCGACCTGTGGGGCGTGCAGGTTGGCGCCTTCACCCAGGAAGGCCCGGCCCGCGCCGCGCTGACCAGCGCGCAGAAGCTGGCGCCGAAGCTGCTGGAAAGCGCGCAGCTGTTCATCGAACGCGCCCGGCCTGACCAGAAGCCGCTCTACCGCGCCCGCCTGCTGGGCCTGTCGGAGAAGGAGGCGCGCCGCGCCTGCGATACGCTGAAGACCAAGAAGATGGCCTGCGTGCCAGTGCCGCCGGACGCCATCGTCTCGGTCGCCAGCCTGCCGAACTGAGCGGTTTCCGGATCAATCCTAATATCGTCACCCTCGGGCTTGACCCGAGGGTCCAGGGGCGGTGCCCTGCCTGCATCATCTCAGAACGCGGCCCCTGGATTGCCGGGTCAAGCCCGGCAATGACAAGCGGAAAAATCCAGCCCCCTCACCCCGGAAACAGCTGGCGCAGCGCGGCGACCGTGCCGATGCCGATGAGGATCGCCACTAGCTCCTGCTTTGTCAGGCGGATGGCGATGACGGCCAGCACCAGGCCGGTCAGTTCGATCCAGCCACCCTTCCAGACCGCCGGCGCCACAACGGCGGCGATGACCGCGCCCGGAATGCTGCGCAGCCAGGATTCGACACGGCCCGACAGCGGCACGAAGCGCATCAGCCAGAAGCCGCCGGCCCGCGTGCCATAGGTGATCAGCGCCATGCCGAGGATGGTGTAGAGCGACAGCGGATCAAGTGTCACGGCTGCCCCCCACAGGTGCCTTGTAACGCACCAGCCCGGTCAGCGATCCGACGAAGCCGCCCAGCAGGATGTACCAGTGCCCGGGGAGGAACTGCGACGCCAGGATGGCGACCGCCGCCGCCACGCCCCAGGGCAGCAGGTCGCCCTTCCCCTTCCACATCGCTGCCAGCAGCGAGCCGAAGAAGATCGGCAGCAGCACATCCAGACCATAGATGCTGGGATCGCCGACCATGGAGCCCAGCCCGTAGCCGATGGCGGCCGAGGCCACCCAGCCGGCATAGAGGGCCAGCCCGCTGCCGATCAGGAAGGCGGCATCGCGGTAGCCGTTGAAATACTCCTTCATCGCCATGGCCCAGTTGCCATCGGTCAGGAAGAAGAAGGAGCCATAGGCCTGCTTCGCCGTGATGTGGATGAACCAGGGCCGCATCGAGGCGCCCATCAGCAGCATGCGGGAATTCACCGCCAGCGTGGCGATCAGGATCGGCAGCACCGGCAGCGGGGCCGCCCAAAGCTGCACCGCGATCAGCTGCGAGGCACCGGCGAAGACGGTGGCGCTCATCAGCACCGTCTCTGCCAGGCTGAGGCCGGCATCGCGGGCCAGCACGCCATAGACCGCGCCGAACACCGTGGCGCTCAGCACCAGCGGTATCATGGTGCGCGCGCCGAACAGCGCGCCCCCCATCGTGAAGGGAACGGATTTGTCACCGGATGCGGACATGCGCTCGCCGCCTTGCCTTTTGCCGAGAGGTCAATATGTCAGTCAGGATGTCGTAGTCACACCCTGGCACCGGTCCGTGTCAACCGAACTATTGTCGGGGTGGCAATAAGGTAAATGAATAAGTGCGCGGGCCTTCACAAAGCCGGCAGCAACGTTCATTGTGCTTATGAAAGGCCTTAACGGCCAACCAGGGGCATTCGCAAAAAAGGACGCACGGGAATGATCGTCGCCATTCCAAAGGAACGCCGACCGGGAGAGACGCGTGTCGCCGCCTCCCCCGACACGGTGAAGAAGCTGATCGACCTCGGCCTCGATGTGGTGGTCGAGAAAGGCGCTGGCCAGGCCGCCGCCATGACGGACGAGGCCTACAAGGCCGCTGGCGCCACCATCGCCAAGGACACCAAGACGGTGCTGGAAAAGGCCGACATCGTCCTCAAGGTGCAGCGGCCGACCGGCAGTGACGACAAGACCGACGAGGTCGCGCTGATGAAGGAAGGCGCGGTCCTGCTGTGCATCCTGAACGCCTATAACGACAAGCCGCTGCTGGACCAGCTGGCGGCCCGCAAGGTCACCACCTTCGGCATGGAGTTCGTGCCGCGCATCACCCGCGCGCAGTCGATGGACGTGCTGTCGAGCCAGTCCAACCTCGCCGGCTACAAGTCGGTGCTGGATGCGGCGGCAGAATTCGGCCGCGCCTTCCCGATGATGATGACCGCCGCCGGCACCGTGCCGCCGGCCCGCGTGATGATCATGGGCGTAGGCGTCGCCGGCCTGCAGGCCATCGCCACCGCGCGCCGCCTGGGCGCCATCGTCAGCGCCACCGACGTGCGCCTCGCCACCAAGGAGCAGGTGGAAAGCCTGGGCGCCACCTTCGTGATGGTCGAGAGCGAGGAGGCCAAGCAGGCCGAAACCGCCGGCGGCTATGCCAAGGAAATGAGCGACGAGTACAAGAAGCAGCAGGCAGCGCTGATCGCCGAGACGCTGAAGAAGCAGGATATTGCGATCTGCACCGCGCTGATCCCCGGCCGCAAGGCACCGACCCTCATCACCGAGGAGATGGTGAAGTCTATGAAGCCGGGCTCCGTCATCGTCGATCTGGCGGTCGAGCAGGGCGGCAACTGCGAATGCTCCGAGCCGGGCAAGGTGGTGCAGAAGCATGGCGTCACCGTCGTCGGCCATCTGAACGTGCCGGGCCGGCTGCCGGTCGATGCCAGCGCGCTCTACGCCAAGAATTTGCTGAACTTCGTCACCCTGCTGATCGACAAGGAGACGAAGGCGCTGAAGATCGACCTTGAGGACGAGATCGTGAAGGGCACGCTCGTCACCCAGGATGGCCAGGTCGTGCACCCGGCCCTGAAGGCGGCCTGAGAGCGGAGAGAGACATCATGGATCAGAAGACATTCATCGATAAGGCGGCCGAACTCGCCACTTCCGCCTCCGATCTCGCCGACCGCGCCGCCGTGCTGGCGAACGAGGCAACGCGCATCACCGCCATCGGCGCGCAGAGCCATGACGGCACCAATTTCGTGTTCCTGCTGACCGTGTTCGTACTGGCCTGCTTCGTTGGCTATTACGTGGTCTGGCGGGTCACACCGGCCCTGCACTCGCCGCTGATGGCGGTCACCAACGCGGTGTCCTCGGTCATCATCGTCGGCGCGCTGATCGCTGCCGGACCGGTCGAGATGAACTTCGCCAAGGTGATGGGCTTCCTCGCCGTGATCCTGGCCTCGGTCAACATCTTCGGCGGGTTCATCGTCACCCAGCGCATGCTGGCCATGTTCAAGAAGAAGCAGAAGTAAGGCGGAGAAGAGTCAATGAGCGCAACCTACGCAGCCCTGCTCTACCTCGTCGCCAGCATCTGTTTCATCATGGCGCTGCGCGGCCTGTCCTCGCCGGTCACCAGCCGTCAGGGCAACATCTACGGCATGGTCGGCATGGCCATCGCCATCCTCACCACCCTGGCCCTGCCCGACGTGCTGTCCTACGGCATGATCCTGGCCGGCATCGTGATCGGCGGCGCCATCGGCACGCTGATCGCCTACAAGATCCAGATGACGGCGCTGCCGCAGCTGGTGGCCGCCTTCCACAGCCTGGTCGGCCTGGCCGCCGTGTTCGTCGCCGCGGCCGCCTTCTACAGCCCGGAATCCTATGGCATCGGCGTCGCCGGCAACATCGCCGTCGGCAGCCTGATCGAGATGAGCCTGGGCGTGGCCATCGGCGCCATCACCTTCACCGGCTCGGTCATCGCCTTCGGCAAGCTGCAGGGGCTGGTCACCGGCAAGCCGCTGATCTTCCCGATGCAGCACCCGCTGAACGCGGCGCTGGGCATCGCGCTGGTGGTGCTGATCGTGGTGCTGTGCATCACCCAGTCCACCACCGTGTTCTGGCTGATCGTCATCCTGGGCCTGCTGCTGGGCCTGCTGCTGATCCTGCCCATCGGCGGCGCCGACATGCCGGTCGTCATCTCCATGCTGAATTCCTATTCCGGCTGGGCGGCGGCGGGCATCGGCTTCACCCTGCAGAACAGCCTGCTGATCGTCACCGGCGCGCTGGTCGGCGCCTCGGGCGCCATCCTCAGCTACATCATGTGCAAGGGGATGAACCGCTCGATCTTCAACGTCATCCTCGGCGGCTTCGGCGGCGAGACGGCGGCAGCGGCCGCCGGCGGCCCGGCGGGCGACCGCAGCGTGAAGGCGGGCAGCGCCGACGACGCGGCCTTCATCATGAAGAACGCCGCCTCGGTGGTGATCGTGCCGGGCTATGGCATGGCGGTCGCCCAGGCGCAGCACGCGCTGCGCGAGATGGCCGACATCCTGAAGCATGAAGGGGTGAAGGTGCGCTACGCCATCCATCCGGTGGCGGGCCGCATGCCGGGCCACATGAACGTGCTGCTGGCCGAGGCAAACGTGCCCTATGACGAGGTGTTCGAGCTGGAGGAGATCAACCGCGATTTCGCCTCCACCGACGTCGCCTTCGTGATCGGCGCCAACGACGTGACCAACCCGGCGGCCAAGACCGACCCGGCCAGCCCGATCTACGGCATGCCCATCCTGGAGGTGGACAAGGCCAAGACCGTGCTGTTCATCAAGCGCTCCATGGCGTCGGGCTATGCCGGCGTGGAGAACGAGCTGTTCTTCCGCGACAACACCATGATGCTGTTCGGCGACGCCAAGGCGATGTGCGAACAGGTCGTGAAGGCGCTGGAACAGCTATAGGCTTGACCTATCCCTCTCCCCTTGCGCTACCCCTCTCCCCAACGCGGGAGAGGGGTGCGTAGCCTTATCGAGCCAACCGGCGAGATTAGGCGAAGCTGGGTGAGGGGGCAGTTGCACAGGCACAGCCTCCCCCCTCACCCGGTTCGCTTCGCTCATCACCCTCCCCCGCTAGGGAAGAGGGTTTTTTCTACCTCACCCTACCCCTCGCCGATATCGCGCATGGCCCGCGCGCCGGCGGGGATGCCCTGCGGGGCCGGGCGCGGCATCGGGATCAGCAGCCGGCGGCGTGCCGGTTCGCGCCGACCCGTGGTGGCATAGACCTGCTTTGCCGCCTCCACCATCACCACCCCACCCATCTGCGGGAACCAGCGCTGGCCCAGCCGCTCGAAGCTGGCGGAGGAGCGCAGCAGCAGCCGCGAGCGCGCCGGCGGCGCGAACAGCGCATGCATCTGTTCGATGGGGGTGAAGCGGCAGTCGCGCAGCAGCCGCTGGATCTGCCCGGCGCTGTAAGGCTGGCCATGGCCGAACGGCGTGCTGTCGCGCATCGACCACAGGCTGCGGCGGTGCGGGGCGACCACCATCAGCCGGCCATTGCCGGCCATCACCCGCCAGATTTCATCCATCAGGGCGCGCAGCTGCTCCGTGCTTTCCAGCGCATGGACCAGCAGCACCCGGTCCATCGAGGCATCGGGCAGCGGCAGATCGCTTTCATCGGCCAGCAGGGTGACGTTCGGCCCCTCGCGCGGCCAGTGCATAATTCCTTGAGTCGCCGGCATCAGGGCGATGGTGCGCGCCGCCTCCTCCCGGAAGGGCCGCAGATAGGGCAGCGTGTAGCCGATGCCGAGGAAATTCTGCCCGCGCACATCCGGCCAGATCTGCCGCATCCGGCGGCGCAGCAGCCGGCGCGCCATCTGGCCCAGGCTGCTGGCGTAGAAATCCCGCAGATCGACGACATCGTCATACATGACCGCTTCGTCCTTTCCCCATCTGCCTACCCTTGGCTGCCATGCCCTGGAGGCCGTTGGCGCATGGCGGAGCGGGTGCTACTGTCCCGGCGAACCGAAATTAACACAACCGGATATGGGGAGGGAGGCAGCCATGACGCAACTGACCATCCACCAGATTCCCGTCCTCAGCGACAATTACGTCTATCTCGTCCATGACGAGGCCTCCGGCGAGACCGCCGTGGTCGATCCTGCCGTGGCGCCACCGGTGCTGGCGGCGCTGGAAGCGAAGGGCTGGCGGCTGACGCACATCCTGAACACCCACCACCATGCCGACCATACCGGCGGCAATCTGGCGCTGAAGCAGGCGACCGGCTGCACCATCGTCGGCCCGCGTGCCGATGCCGCCCGCATCCCCGGCATCGATGTGCAGGTTGGCGATGGCGAGCGCTACCGCTTCGGCGGGGAGGACGCGCAGGTGTTCGACGTGCCGGGCCATACGCGCGGCCATATCGCCTATTTCTTCGCCGGCAGCCGGGCGCTGTTCTGCGGCGATACGCTGTTTGCACTCGGCTGCGGCCGGCTGTTCGAGGGTACGCCCGCACAGATGTGGGCCTCGCTCGGCAAGTTCCGCGCCCTGCCCGCCGATACCCGCGTCTATTGCGCGCATGAATATACCCAGTCCAACGCCCGTTTCGCGCTGACCGTCGATCCGAAGAATGACCGGCTGAAGCAGCGCGCGGCGGAGATCGACCGGCTGCGCGCGGCGGGCCAGCCAACCGTGCCCTCGCTGCTGGGCGAGGAGATGGCGACCAACCCGTTCCTGCGCGCCGATGAGGATGGCGTCGCCGCCGCCGTCGGCCTTGCCGGGGCGGACCCGGTTTCCGTGTTTGCCGAAGTCAGGAAACGGAAAGACAGTTTCTAACAAGCACACCCCAGGAGGAGTCCCCATGAAGCTGCGTTATTCCCCGACCTCGCCCTATGTGCGCAAGGTCATGGTGCTGGCGATCGAGGCCGGCATCGACGGCAAGATCGAGAAGGACAAGACCGCCGCCAGCCCGGTGGAGCGCAACGAATCGCTCTATGCCGACAACCCCATCGGCAAGGTGCCGTCGCTCACCACCGATGACGGCATGACGCTCTTCGATTCGCCGGTGATCTGCGAATATCTGGATGCCGAGCATGCCGGCGGGAAGTTCTTCCCGGCCAAGGGCAAGGCGCGCTGGGTGGCGCTGCGCCAGCACGCCATCGCCGACGGGCTGCTCGATGCAGCCTTGCTGGCGCGCTACGAATCCGCGATGCGGCCGCAGGAGCTGCGCTGGGATGCCTGGCATGATGGCCAGAAGGGCAAGGTGAAGAGCGCGCTGGACATGCTTGAGAAGGAAGCCGCCGACCTTAATGGCCCCGTTACCATCGGCCAGATCGCGGTCGGCTGCGCGCTGGGCTACATGGATTTCCGCTACGAGGCGGACAAGTGGCGCGAGGGCCGGCCGAACCTCGCCAAATGGTATGAGGGCTTCTCCGCCCGCCCGTCCATGCAGGCGACTGTCCCGCCGAAGTGAGGGGGAGGTAAGGTGCCAATTCAGAACTTGATTTGACGCCAGACCGTCGCACCTTTTCTCAGGCCGTCACCCCCGCACTTGTTGCAGGGGTCCAGGGTTCAGCCAGCACGGGCGATGCCGGCGCGAGCCGAGGCCTGGATTCCCGGGACAAGCCCGGGAATGACGGTTTGAGTGAAAGTGCGATGCCCCGCGTACAACACCACCCCACCTGCACACGAAACACCGCCGGGAGAGCCCCATGCAGGACCGCGACGCCGACGCCATCATCCGGCATCTGGGGCTGGAACCCCATCCGGAGGGCGGCTATTTCCGGGAGACCTTCCGCGATGCGCCGGCGGATGGCTCGCGCGGGGCGCTGACCTGCATCCACTACCTGCTGAAGGCGGGCGAGTTCTCGGCCTGGCACCGCGTCACCGACGCCACCGAGATCTGGCATTTCCAGGCCGGCGCGCCGCTGGTGCTGACCCTGTCGCCGAACGGTCACGATGCCGAGGCGCATCATCTGGGCAATGACGTGCTGGCCGGGCACCGCCCGCACATCGTCGTGCCGCCGAATTGCTGGCAGACCGCCGAGAGCCTGGGGCACTGGACGCTGGTCGCCTGCACCGTGGCACCGGCCTTCGATTTCGCCGGCTTCGAGATGGCGCCGCCGGACTGGCGGCCTCTCCCCCGCCCTTCGGGCCGCTGACGACACCATGGCGGACCATCTGTTCTGTTTCGGCTTCGGCTATACGGCGGAGTGGCTCGCCAGGATGCTGCTGCCACAGGGCTGGAAAATCGCCGGCACCGCCCGCGAGGCGGACAAGCGCGCGGCGATGGAAGCACGCGGCATCGCCGCATATCCCTTCCCCCTGCCCGACCCGGCACAGGCGCTGGCAGATGTGACCCATATCCTGTCCTCCGTCCCGCCGCGCGACGGGCACGACCCGGTGCTGGCCGCGCATGGCGAGGCAATAGCAGCACTGCCCAACCTCGCCTGGGCCGGCTATCTCTCCACCACTGGCGTCTATGGCGATACTGGCGGCGCCTGGGTGGACGAGGACAGCCCGCTCGCCCCCTCCACGCCCTCCGGCAAGGCACGGGTGGCGGCGGAAGCGGAATGGCAGGGCCTCAATCTTCCGCTGCACATCTTCCGCCTGTCCGGCATCTACGGGCCGGGGCGCAGCGCCATAGACCAGCTGCGCGCCGGCACAGCCAAGCGCATCGTGAAGCCGGGGCAGATCTTCAACCGCATCCATGTCGCGGATATCGCGCAGGTGCTGGCCGCCTCGATGGCGCAGCCCGATCCGGGGGCGATCTACAATCTGGCGGATGACGAGCCTGCCTCCTCGGCCGATGTCGTGCTGGAGGCCAGCCGCCTGCTGGGCGTCGAACCGCCACCGGAAATCCCGCTGGAACAGGCCGGCCTCGGCCCTATGGGGCTTGCCTTCTATTCCGAGACCAAGCGTGTGCGCAATGACCGCATCAAGCGCGATCTCGACATCGCTCTCGCCTGCCCGACATACCGCGAGGGGCTGGCCGCCTGTCTTACCCCCTCCTCGGCCGCCGGCACACAGAATTAGTCTTTTCTGATTTTCTTCCTTGCATCCCCTCTCCCCGCCTGCTGACATAGGCGTTCATCAAGAAAGATGCGTCCCGCTCCGCCGTCCCCGGCGCGCTTCGGGAACGATGAAGAAGCGGGCCGCCGGCATTTGCCAAGGGAGGTGGCCATGGTCGCAAGAACCGAACGCATGCCCATCGACACGCCGCGCTGCGCCGTGCTGGTGGGCCCCTATCTCAGCGGCAAGACATCCCTGCTGGAAAGCCTGCTGGCGGCTTGCAGCGCCATTCCCCGGCAGGGCAGCGTGAAGGACGGCAACAGTATTGGCGATGCCTCGCCCGAGGCCCGCACCCGGGGCATGAGCGTGGAGCCGAACATCGCCCATGCCAGCTATATGGGCGAGCCCTGGGTGTTCGTGGACTGCCCCGGCTCCATCGAATTCGCGCAGGATTACCGCAACGCGCTGCAGGTGGCCGATGTCGCGGTGGTGGTGTGCGAGGCGGACCCGGCGCGCGCCCTGACCATCGCCCCGATCCTGAAATATCTGGATGATGAGGATATCCCGCACATCCTGTTCGTGAACCGCATGGACGAGAGCACAGGCCGCGTGCGGGACCTGCTGGCGGCCCTGCAGGCGCATTCCCGGCGGCCGCTGGTGCTGCGCCAGGTACCGATCCGCGAGGGCGAACACGTGACCGGCTATGTCGATCTGGCGAGCGAGCGCGCCTATCGCTACCGGCCGGGCCAGCCCTCCGACCTGATCCAGTTGCCGGAGACCGCGCTGGCGCGCGAGCAGGAGGCGCGCGGCGAGATGCTGGAGGCGCTGGCCGATTTCGACGACGGGCTGCTGGAACAACTGCTGGAAGACATGGTGCCGGAGACGCACGACATCTACCGCACGCTGGCGAAGGATCTGCAGTCCGACCTGATCGTGCCGGTGTTCCTGGGCGCTGCGGAAAAAAACCATGGCGTACATCGCCTGCTGAAGGCGCTGCGGCACGAGGTTTCCGACGTGGCCCATACCGCCGGGCGCAAGGCGATCCCGCCGGAGGGCGAACCGCTGCTGCAGGTGTTCAAGACGCTGCACCTCGCCCATACCGGCAAGCTGTCGCTGGCCCGGATCTGGCGCGGCAGCGTGAAGGACGGGCAGATGCTGACCGGCCCGCACGGGCAGGCGCGCATCAGCGGCCTCTATCACCTGCTGGGGTCCAATCTGGCGAAGATACCGGAGGCCGGCCCCGGCGATGTGGTGGCGCTGGGCAAGCTGGAGCCGGTCGCCACCGGCGATGCGCTGACACCCGCCGATCATCCTGCGGACGCACCCGACTGGCCATCCCCGCTGGCGCCGGTCTATGCCATGGCGCTGCATGCCGCCAACCGCAATGACGAGGTGAAGCTGTCAGGCGCGCTGCAGAAGCTGGTGGAGGAAGACCCCTCACTGACCGCCCGGCATGACGAGGATACCGGCGAGCTGCTGCTGTCCGGCCAGGGCGACATCCATCTGCAGATCGCCGCCGACCGGCTGAAGGGGAAGTATAATCTGGCGGTGACGCTGGCCCGCCCGCAGGTGCCCTACAAGGAGACCATCCGCCGCAAAGCCGAGCAGCATGCAAGGCACAAGAAGCAGAGCGGCGGCCATGGCCAGTTCGCCGATGTGAAGATATCGATCCAGCCGCTGCCGCGCGGATCGGGCTTCCAGTTCGTGGACAGGATCGTCGGCGGCGCGATTCCGCGCCAGTACATCCCCTCCGTCGAGGAAGGGGTGCGCGAGTTCATGACGCACGGTCCGCTGGGCTACCCGGTGGTCGATGTCCAGGTGACGCTGCATGACGGGCAGTTCCACAGCGTGGACAGTTCCGACATGGCCTTCAAGCTGGCCGGCCGGCAGGCGATGGCCGAGGGCATGCCAGCCTGCGAGCCGGTGCTGCTGGAGCCGATCCTGTCGGTCGCCATCGCGGTGCCGAACGAGTTCACCTCCAAGGTGCAGCGCCTGATCACCGGGCGGCGCGGGCAGATACTGGGCTATGACGCGCGCGCCGGCTGGGAGGGCTGGGACGAGGTGCAGTGCTACATGCCGCAGGCGGAAATCCACGACCTCATCATCGAGCTGCGCTCGGCGACGCTGGGCGTGGGCAGCTATAGCCAGCGCTTCGACCATCTGCAGGAACTGACCGGCCGGCTGGCCGACCAGGCGGTCGCGCGCTCGACAAACGGAGCCGTCGCCGCGCAGTAGGGGCTCAGCTCAACCGTCACCCCCGGGCTTGTCCCGGGGGTCCAGGCTTCCGCCCGCACCGACCTTGCCAGTGCCGGCGATGACCGAGCCTCCTTAAACGTGGACCCCCGCAACAAGTGCGGGGGTGACGAAGGAGGATAAGAGGAGAGCAAGGCTCACCCCTGAGGGTGGGGTGCAGACGGGACGTCGGTTATTTCTTGCGGAATTTATCCAGCGTCACGACATTGGCGCCATTCTCGGAGGCCGCGTTTGCCTCCGCCGGTTCGTCGGCGGCTGCCTCTGGGGCGGTGGCCTCCGGCGCGGCTGCCGGCTTCCCGGCGGGTGTGAAAGCGGCCACGCCTTCCGGCGTCTCCTGCACCTGCGCCTCCTCGGCGACCTGGAACTGCAGGCCGAACTTCACCGACGGATCGACGAAACCGGTGATGGCAGTGAAGGGGATCGACAGCTTCTCATGCACATCGTTGAAGCTGAGCAGAACCTCGAAGCGGTCCTCCGTCACCTTCAGCCCCCAGAACTGGTGCTGCAGGACGATGGTCATCTCGTCCTCGTACTTCTGGCGCAGAAAGGCAGGGATATCCACGCCGGCCAGCTGCGTCTTGAAGGTGATGTAGAAATGATGGTCGCCCGGCAGGCCGTTGATCGCGGCCTCTGTCAGCGCGGTCCGGACGACGCTGCGCAGCGCCTCCTCAACCAGCCTGTCGTATCTCAACTGATCCTGCACCTGTCGATTTCGCCCGGTTGGATGGCCCGCCTGCCCGAAAGGGCCGGCCGGCGGATTACGGCCAGCACGCTCGGCACCAAGATCGGGAATGGAGCCACGCGGCAACGAAAGTAAGTGGAGGGCTTCTGTTGCCCGGTGCCCTCCGAACCGCGCCTTACCTTAGCAAGATAAGGGCTTAAGGGTGGTTACCCAGACCGCAATTAAGCGGCGAGGGCGACCTGCTTGGAGTTGTCGTTCGCAACTACTAGCTTGGCCCGATAACGGTGGTACCATGCCGGGAGAAACTTACGCCTTTACTACACACGTCGATCCTGTTTCGCCCCCAGAGGGATGCGCCAGCCCACATATCCGTAAACGGGCGCATCTTGTAAACTGGTGGAGGCGCCGGGTACCGCCCCCGGGTCCGTAATGCTTATTCCGCGAAAGGTTTATCCCCATAGCCGGTTTCCCGACGCCTTAATAATAGGTATTCCGAGGGCGGAACGAAAGGGGTAACCACTTACTTTTTATGGGGGCTGCATCGCGGCTAAACACCATATATAGTAATGGCAGGCTCCACAGACCCAAGACATCGCTTCCAAGGCAGTGCCATGCAGACCTATCTCGACCTCCTGCGCCATGTCCGCCAGACCGGCACCTACAAGTCCGACCGCACGGGCACCGGCACCTACAGCGTGTTCGGCTACCAGATGCGCTTCGACCTGGCAGAAGGCTTCCCGCTGGTCACCACCAAGAAGCTGCATGTGAAGTCGATCATCCATGAGCTGCTGTGGTTCCTGCAGGGCGACACCAACATCGCCTATCTGAAGCGCAATGGCGTGTCGATCTGGGACGAATGGGCGGACGAGAATGGCGAGCTGGGGCCGGTCTATGGCCATCAATGGCGGTCCTGGCCGACGCCGGACGGCGGCAGCATCGACCAGATCAGCCAGCTCATCGGCCAGATCAGGGCGAACCCGGATTCCCGCCGCCTGATCGTCAGCGCCTGGAACGTCGCCGAGGTCGGCCGGATGGCGCTGCCGCCCTGCCACTGCCTGTTCCAGTTCTATGTGGCGGACGGCAGGCTCTCCTGCCAGCTCTACCAGCGCTCCGCCGACATCTTCCTGGGCGTGCCGTTCAACATCGCCTCCTACGCGCTGCTGACAATGATGGTGGCGCAGGTGACCGGACTGAAGCCGGGCGAGTTCATCCACACGCTGGGCGACGCACATCTCTATGCCAACCATGTGGAACAGGCCGACCTGCAGCTGACCCGCACGCCCTACCCGCTGCCCACCCTGCGGCTGAACCCGGATGTCGGCAGCCTGTTCGACTTCGTCTATGAGGATTTCACGCTGGAGAACTACCAGGCCCACCCGCACATCAAGGCCCCGGTGGCGGTGTGAGAGGCGGTGTGAGTTAGGCGTTCAGCGTCTCATATAGATCGCGCCAGTCCGGATTGGTGCGGTCGATCAGGTTGAGCTTCCAGTCCCGCTTCCACCGTTTCATTGCCTTCTCCCGCTGGATCGCGTCAGCGGCAGTGTCGAACATCTCGTAGTAAACGAGGCGCGAAACGCCATGGCGCTTGGTAAAACCGTCCGCCGCCCCCGCCTTGTGTTCGTGGACCCTTCGCGCAATGTCGTTGGTCACACCGATATACAGGGTGCCTTGCTCTCCGCTTGCGAGGATATAGACGAAGAAAGCCATCTTGGATTCCAAGCTTTCATCTGCGGTGGGCTCGCTCAATTATCGGCTACATACTCTATCCGTCACCCCCGGGCTTGTCCCGGGGGTCCAGGGTCCAGCTTATACCGGCGGTGCCTAAGCGAGCGGAAGCCTGGATTCCCGGCACAAGGCCGGGAATGACGGTCAGAGAAACACCAAGGTTTAAGCGAAATCGCCCTAAAATCGAAAGGTGCCACCATGATCTTCTCCGCCATTGCCGCGATGGCGCGCAACCGGGTGATCGGCCAGGATAACGGCCTGCCCTGGCGGCTGCCGGGTGACCTGAAATTCTTCAAGAACATGACGCTGAGCAAGCCGGTCGTCATGGGCCGCAAGACCTTCCAGTCCATCGGCAGGCCGCTGCCCGGCCGGCCCAACATCGTGGTGACGCGCGATCCCGCCTTCGCAGCCGAGGGTGTCCACATCGCCCGCGACATCGACAGCGCGCTCGACCTTGCCGCCAGGCTCGCGCGGGAGACCGGCGTGGAAGAAGTCATGGTGATCGGCGGGGCGGAGATCTATGCCCAGGCGCTACCTCGGCTCGACCGGCTGTACCTCACCGAGATCGACGCGGAAATTGCCGGCGACGCGCATTTCCCGGAGATCGAGCCCCGCGCCTGGCGCGAGGCTGACCGCACGAATCCTGTATTGGATGCAGCCTCCGGCCTGTCCTACTGTTTCGTGACCCTACAGAGAGTAGGGACTTAAGCACTTTTCAGAAAGCCGCCCTCATGGCGCAGAATCCCTTGGCGCAGCCGCCTGCCGACCCCGCCAGAAGCCGCAGCAGCTTCACGCCGAAGCTGGTAACGGCGCTGCAGGAAGGCTACGGGTTCAGCAAGTTCCGCCAGGACGCCATCGCCGGGCTGACCGTTGCCATCGTGGCGCTGCCGCTGGCCATGGCGCTAGCGATCGCCAGCGGCACCACGCCGGAACGCGGGCTGTTCACCGCCATCATCGCCGGCTTCCTGATCTCCGCGCTGGGCGGCAGCCGGTTCCAGATCGGCGGCCCTACCGGCGCCTTCGTCGTCGTGGTGTTCAACGTCATCGACCGGCATGGCTATGACGGGCTGGTGATCGCCACCATCATGGCCGGCATCATGCTGCTGGCCTTCGGCCTGCTGCGCTTCGGCACCTACATCAAATATGTGCCGCAGCCGGTGGTGACCGGCTTCACGGCGGGCATCGCCGTCATCATCTTCTCCAGCCAGGTGCGCGACCTGCTGGGGCTGGAAATCGAAAGGCTGCCGGCCGATTTCCTGCATCAGTGGGAGGCCTATCTCGCGCATCTGTCGAGCGTCAACTTTGCCGCTGTCGGGCTGGCCGCGCTGACGCTGGCGATCATCATCGGGCTGAAGCGCTGGCGGCCGCGCTGGCCGGGTTTCCTGATCGGCGTGCTGGCGGGCACGCTGCTGGCATTCGCCGTGGGGCTGCCGGTCGAGACCATCGGCAGCCGGTTCGGCGAGATTCCCAACATGCTGCCCAGCCCCAGCCTGCCCGACATGTCGCTGGAGCGTATCCGCATCCTGTTGCCCGACGCCTTCACCATCGCGCTGCTGGCCGGCATCGAATCGCTGCTCTCCGCCATGGTCGCCGACGGCATGACCGGGCGGCGCCACCGCTCCAACGGCGAACTGATGGCGCAGGGTATCGCCAATGTCGGCTCGGCCATGTTCGGCGGCATCCCCGCCACCGGCGCCATCGCCCGCACCGCGACCAACATCCGCTCCGGCGCCGTCAGCCCGGTCGCCGGCATGCTGCACGCCCTGTTCCTGCTGGTATTCATGGTGGCGCTGGCGCACCTGATGGTCTATGTGCCGCTGGCCTGCCTTGCCGCCGTGCTGGTGGTGGTGGCCTGGAACATGAGCGAGGCCGACCGCTTCCGCCATCTGATGAAGGCGCCGCATGGCGACCGGCTGGTGCTGCTGCTGACCTTCGGCCTGACCGTGCTGGTGGACCTGACGGTGGCAATCCAGGTTGGCATCGTGCTGGCCGCCATCCTGTTCATGGTGCGCATGGCCGAAGCAGTCGAGGTGCAGGGCGGCGTCAATCCCCTGGCAGACGACGATGACGGGGACGAGGACAGCAACGAGCGCGAGAACCTGCCGCCCGGCGTCGAGGTCTTCCTGATCCGCGGGCCGCTGTTCTTCGGCGCGTCGGGCCGGCTGACCGACGTGCTGGAACGGGTCGGCGCGACGCCGAAAGTCTTCATCCTGCGGCTGCGCCATGTCCCGCTGATGGACGCCAGCGGCGCCGGGACGCTGGAGGCCTTCCTGAAACGCTGCCAGTCGCAGGGCACGACCGTCATCCTGTCCGGCCTGCAGCCGCAGCCGGCCGGGCTGATGGCCCGCATGGGGCTGATCCGCGAGGGCGCAGGCGCCCCGGTTGTGGCAGCCGATTACCGCAGCGCCGTGGCGGCCGCGCGGACGCTCACCGGCGGGGACTGAAAGGCGTCAGCGCGCCGATCTTTCAGCCGCAGCGCATTGAAAACCGGCGGCTACAGCCAATATCCCGGAGGGTCGAGGCGCCGCTCTTGCGCCCTGCGGGTGCCTTTCTCTGGAAACGCCCGATGGGATCGCGTAAGGATGGCGTGCGCGACAAAGGAAAAACAGGCCAGGCTGGGAAACAAGAATGCCTTGGAATAGCAATCAGGGGGGCGGCCAGGGCGGCGGCCCTTGGGGTAGTGGCGGCAATGGCGGCAGCCCGTGGGGCCGTCCGGGTGGCGGCGGTGGCGGCGGCGGTGGTCCGCAGCCCCCCAATATCGAAGAACTGATCAAGAAGGGTCAGGAACGCTTTCAGAACATGATGCCGGGCGGCTTCGGCAACACCAAGGGCATCATCCTGGTCCTGCTGGTGGCCGTGGCGCTGTGGGGCGCCAGCGGCTTCTACCGCGTGCAGCCGGATGAGCAGGGCGTGGTCCTGCGCTTCGGCGAATGGGTGCGCACCACCGGCCCCGGTCTGAACTACCACCTGCCCACCCCGATCGAGAGCGTGCTGACCCCGAATGTCACGCGCGAAAACCGCATCGAGATCGGCTTCCGCTCGTCGGGCGATTCCGCCGGTCGCGCCGGCGTCAGCCGCGACGATCCCGAGGAAAGCCTGATGCTGACGGGCGACGAGAACATCGTCGATATCGATTTCGTCGTGTTCTGGCGCATCAAGGATGCCGGCCAGTTCCTGTTCAAGCTGCGCAACCCGGACCTGACCGTGAAGGCGGTGGCGGAAAGCGTGATGCGCGAGATCATCGGCCAGACGCCGATCCAGGTCGCGCTGACCGAAGGCCGCCAGGTGATCGAGGTGCGCGCCACCGAGAATGCCCAGCGCCTGCTGGACGATTATCAGTCCGGCGTCGAGGTGCGGCAGATCCAGCTGCTGGCGGTCGATCCGCCGGCCCCGGTCGTGGACGCCTTCAACGAGGTGCAGCGTGCCCGCGCCGACAAGGAGCGTGTGCGGAACGAGGCAGAAGCCTACCGCAACGACATCGTGCCGCGCGCCCGAGGCGATGCGGAGCGGCTGATCCAGGAAGCCCGCGCCTACCGCGAGGAGGTGGTCAACCGCTCCCAGGGTGACGCGCAGCGCTTCCTGTCGGTGTATGAGGCCTATTCCAAGGCCCCGGACGTCACGCAGCAGCGCATCTACATCGAAACCATGCAGCAGATTCTGGGCAACGTGCAGAAGGTCATCATCGACGACAAGGATGGCGGCCAGGGCGGCGTCGTGCCGTATCTGCCGCTGCCGGAAATCCAGAAACGTACCGGCCAGGGCACATCGACCGCCCCGGCGGCGAACCGGAACTGAGGGAGGACGCCATGCCACGCAAATTGCTTGCGATCCTGGGCGGCCTGATCGTCGTCGCCGGTATCGTTGCCTCCAGCGCGCTGTTCACCGTGCATCAGACCGAGCAGGTGCTGGTGCTGCAGTTCGGCGAACCCAAGCGCGTCGTGAAGGAGCCGGGCCTGCATGTGAAGCTGCCCTTCATCCAGAACCTGCAGCGCTATGAGCTGCGCGTGCTGGACCTCGATCCGCCGCGCCAGCAGGTCATCCTGGTGGACCAGAAGCGCCTCGATGTGGACAGCTATGCCCGTTTCCGCATCACCGATCCGCTGCTGTTCTACCAGTCGGTGGGCAACGAGTTCGGCGCCCGCCAGCGGCTGACCGCGATCATCAACTCGTCGCTGCGCCGGGCACTCGGCAACGCCAACCTGACCGACATCCTGTCGGCCAACCGTGACGCGATCATCACCCAGATGACCAGCGAGGTGAATGCCTCGGTCGAGCGGCTGGGCCTGCAGATCGTCGATGTCCGGGTGCGCCGCGCCGACTATCCGGAACAGACCAGCCAGGCGATCTACAACCGCATGCGCTCCGAGCGTGAGCGGGAGGCGAAGGAAGCCCGCGCCGAAGGCTTCGAGCTGGCCCAGCAGATCCGCGCCGATGCCGACCGCCAGCGCGTCGTCATCATCGCCAATGCCGAGCGTGAGGCACAGATCGTGCGCGGCCAGGGCGATGCCGACGCGATCAATATCTATGCGCAGGCCTTCGGTCGGGACCCGCAGTTCTTCACCTTCTACCGCAGCATGGAGGCCTACCGCGAATCGCTGGGCCAGGACGGCACCACCATGGTGCTGTCACCGAACAGCGACTTTATGCGCTTCTTCAACAGCATGAGCGGCACAGCCACGCCCCGCTAAGGTTGAAGGTAATGTTTCCTGGCGCGGCGGTGGCCATCCGGCTCCGCCGCGCTATTTTTTTTGACGAGGTACCGGTGTGACCGACCTGCTGACGGCCATTGCCCTCATGATCGCCCTGGAAGGGATACTTTATGCCCTGTTCCCCGGCGGCATGCAGGCCATGATGCGCATCGCCATCGCGCAGCCGCCGGCAAGCCTGCGGCTGGCTGGGCTGCTGGCCGCGGCGGTGGGTGTGCTGCTGGTCTGGTGGATACGCGGTTAGCTGCGGCAAGGGTGCCGCAAATGGCCCCACAAATGCCCAAAACGGATTGGGGTATGTCTTAATTTGACCATATGTGAAAAGCTGAATAGCGGACATGCGACGCCCTCCGATGCGTCGAACCGCCATCGGGCTTTCCGGTCAGGTCAGGAACGATACCAGCCGTGACCGGGTTCCCGACTTTCCTGTGACGAAGGACAAGAGAAGGCCTCCCATGAGCAATCGTCTGGCGTTCCTTCCCGGTAAACGCGCGCAAGCAGACGGGTCGTCCCGCCGCCTGTCCGCGAACCGGTTTTTCGCGACCCTGCTGGCCCTCGCGGTGCTGGTCCAGGCCGTGCCCGCCCTCGCCCGCCCGGCGCCCGACAGCTTCGCCGACATCGCCGAGAACCTGCTGCCGGCGGTCGTGAACGTTTCCACCACGCAGACCGTGCAGTCCTCCCCCCAGGACGTGCCGGAGATGCCGCAATTCCCTCCCGGTTCGCCGTTCGAGGAGTTCTTCCGCGACTTCTTCGATCGCCAGCAGCGGCCGAACCAGCCGCGCCGCGCCACCTCGCTGGGGTCCGGTTTCGTCATCGATGCCTCTGGCTTCATCGTGACCAACAACCATGTCATCGCGGACGCCGACAAGGTGACCATCCGCATGCATGACGATGCCGAGTTCGAGGCGGAGATTGTCGGCCGCGACCCGAAGACCGACCTTGCCCTGCTGAAGATCAATCCCGGCGACTACAAGCTGACCGCCGTGGGCTGGGGCGACAGCGACGCCAGCCGCGTCGGCGACTGGGTGCTGGCCATCGGCAACCCGTTCGGCCTGGGCGGCACGGTGACCGCCGGTATCGTCTCGGCGCGGGCCCGCGACATCAATGCCGGCCCCTATGATGATTTCCTGCAGACCGATGCCTCGATCAACCGGGGTAATTCGGGCGGCCCGATGTTCAACATGTCGGGTGAGGTGGTCGGCATCAACACCGCCATCTATTCGCCGTCCGGCGGCTCCATCGGCATCGGCTTCGCCGTGCCGTCGGCGCTGGCCAAACCGGTCATCGAGCAGCTGAAGGAATATGGGCGCACCCGCCGCGGCTGGCTGGGTGTCCGCATCCAGATGGTGACCGACGAAATCGCCGAGAGCCTGGGCCTCGACAAGGCGCGCGGCGCGCTGATCGCCAGCGTCACCGAGACCGGCCCGGCCGACAAGGGCGGCATCAAGGCCGGCGATATCGTGCTGAAGTTCAATGGCCAGAACGTCCCCGACATGCGCCGCCTGCCCCGCATCGTGGCGGCCACCAAGATCGACGAGGACGTGCCGGTCGAGATCTGGCGCGACGGCAAGAAGCTGACCGTGAAGGTGAAGGTGGGCGAGCTGGAGGAGGCCGAACAGGCCGGTCTGCTGGACCCGACCAAGCCGGCCGATTCCGGCGCCGTCAACCGCACGGTCGATTCGCTGGGCCTCAGCCTCACCGGCGTGACCCCGGAACTGCGCCAGCGCTTCGGCCTTGCAGACACCGCCAAGGGCGTGCTGGTGACCGAGGTGAAGCCGAACAGCCCGGCGGCCGAAAAGGCCATCCAGCCTGGCGACATGATCGTCGAGGTCAGCCAGGAGGAGGTGAACAGCCCGGCCGAACTCGTCGAGAAAGTGCAGTCCGCGCAGAAGGCCGGCCGCAAGTCCGTCCTGCTGCTGGTCAACCGCAAGGGCGAGATGCGCTTCGTCGCGGTGCGGATCGAGGGATAACCCCCAACACCCGCGCAAAACAAAAGGCCCCGCTCCGGCGGGGCCTTTTTCGTTCCGGCGTATATCCCTTACAGGGCAGCGCTGCTCTGCGGGTTGCCGATCATCGTCAGGAACTCGCGGCGCGTGCTGGCATTGGCGCGGAAGGCGCCCAGCATGCGGCTGGTGACCATGGAGGTACCGTGGGTATTCACCCCGCGCGAGGTCATGCAGCCATGCTCGGCCTCGATGACAACGGCCACGCCCTTGGGTTCCAGCACGTCGTTGATGGTGTTGGCGATCTGCGCGGTCAGCCGCTCCTGGATCTGCAGCCGGCGGGCATAGGCGTTCACCACCCGCGCCAGCTTGGAGATGCCGACGACACGGTTCAGCGGCAGGTACGCGACATGCGCGCGCCCGACGATGGGCGCCATGTGATGCTCGCAATGCGAGACGAAGCGGATGTCGCGCAGCAGCACCATCTCGTCATAGCCGTCGGTCTCGTCGAAGGTGCGCTTCAGCATCTCCACCGGATCGACCGCATAGCCGCCGAACCATTCCTCATAGGCCTTGGCGACGCGCTTCGGCGTGTCCAGCAGCCCTTCGCGCGCCGGATCGTCGCCGGCCCAGCGCAGCAGCGTGCGCACCGCCGCCTCCGCTTCTTCCCGCGACGGACGCTCGACACCGGATACCGAACCGAGAGTCAGCCGGCTGGCCTCGACGGACGGCTTCATGATGTTTTCGTTCATGGCATGCCTTTTCGGGTCATGGTCACCGTCCGGGCCGGAGCGGGAATACTCAGGCGCATTCTGGCAGACGGCATCTCCTTCACATGCCCTCCAAATGGCGCCCGGTCATGGGGCTTCAAGCGCATATGAAGAAAAACTTTTATTTTTCAGTAACTCGTGAACCACCGGATGGTTCGCTGCGTATATGGCCTAATTCAGCCGGACGGGCTGGTGCGGGCTGTCCAGCGAGAAGGCCGGCACATCGATGTCGAAATGGCTGCCATCGCCGGCTTCCATCGTATAGGCGCCGACCATGATGCCCGATGGCGTGCTGAGCGGCGTGCCGCTGGTATATTCGAAGCTCTCCCCCGGGCGCAGCACCGGCTGCTCGCCGACGACGCCATCGCCGCGCACTTCCTGGGTGCGGCCCAGCGCATCGGTAATGCGCCAGAAGCGGCGGCGCAGCTGCACCGTCTCGCTGCCCTCATTCTCGATCTTCACCTGATAGGCCCAGACATAGTGATTGTCGGACGGGGTGGACTGGTCCTCCAGATAGATGGGCCGCACGGTGACGCTGATCGATCGGGTGGTCTGCTTGTACATGGCCTCTTCTCCGGGCGCGGCGATCCGTGGCGCCGCCTGCCGTCTTGTCGATCCATATTTAAAGCCGGAAGGCGCTTTGTCCAGTAAACCCGGCCATGCACGGCGGGGCGGCTTGAAATGCTGGCGTTCGATCTTGCTGTTCCGTCATTCCCGCACTTGTTGCGGGAATCCAGGCCTCGGCTCGCTTCGGCCTCGCCTGAGCGGGCTGAACCCTGGACCCCCGGTACAAGACCGGGGGTGACGGCCGGAGTGTGAGGCAGGGCCTGAGTGTAGGGCACCGAAAGCATATCGCTGTTTCACACTGGGGTACTATCCCCCGAACGGCAAAGGGCCCGGGACGGTGCCCGGGCCCTCGCCAATCCGTCTGACGGAACGGATCAGTTCTTGGTCTTGTCGACGAGGCGGTTCTGGCCGATCCACGGCATCATCGCGCGCAGCTTCTCGCCCACTTCCTCGATCGGATGGGCGGCGGCCTTGGCGCGGGTCGCCTTGAAGGAGGTCTGGTTGACCTTGTTCTCCAGCATCCAGTTGCGGGTGAAGATGCCCGACTGGATGTCGTTCAGCACGCGCTTCATCTCGGCCTTGGTGTCGGCGGTGATGATGCGCGGGCCGGTGACATACTCGCCATATTCGGCGGTGTTGGAGATCGAGTAGTTCATGTTGGCGATGCCGCCCTCGTAGATCAGGTCCACGATCAGCTTCACCTCGTGCAGGCACTCGAAATAGGCCATCTCCGGGGCGTAGCCGGCTTCCACCAGCGTCTCGAAGCCGGCGCGGATCAGCTCGACCAGGCCGCCGCACAGCACGACCTGCTCACCGAACAGGTCGGTCTCGCACTCTTCCTTGAAGGTGGTCTCGATGATGCCGGCGCGGCCGCCGCCGATGGCGCAGGCGTAGGACAGGGCGATTTCCAGCGCATTGCCGGAGCTGTTCTTGTCCACCGCAACCAGGCAGGGCACGCCGCCGCCGCGCTGATATTCGGAGCGCACGGTGTGGCCCGGGCCCTTCGGCGCGATCATGAACACGTCGAGGTCGGAGCGCGCCTCGATCAGGTTGAAATGGATGTTCAGGCCATGCGCGAAGCAGATCGCCGAGCCCTTCTTCATGTTCGGCGCCAGTTCGGCATTGTAGATATCGGCCTGCAGCTCGTCCGGGGTCAGCATCATGACCACGTCTGCATCCTTCACCGCCTCGGTCGGGGTCTGCACCTTGAAGCCGGCGGCCTCCGCCTTCTTCGCCGTGGCGGAGCCGGCGCGCAGTGCGACGACGACGTTCTTCACGCCGCTGTCCTTCAGATTGTTGGCGTGGGCATGGCCCTGGCTGCCGTAACCGACGATGACGATCTTCTTGTCCTTGATCAGATTCACGTCGGCATCGCGATCGTAATAGACCCGCATGGTGTAGTTCCTTCGTTTTCGACTGGGTTGGGGTTGATGGCGTTGCCGCCGTACTGATTGAGTTAGATACCGTCCGCCGTGGCGTCGCGCTGCATGCCCATGGCAATGTCGCTGCCCCGCGAGATCGCGACCACGCCGGTGCGCGACACCTCCACCTTGCCCAGCGCCACCATCAGCTTGATGAAGGCGTCGAGCTTGCCGGCGGTACCGGTCAGCTCGAAGGTGAAGCTCTCCAGCGTGCTGTCCAGCACGCGGGCGCGGAAAGTGTCGGCGATGCGCAGCGCCTCGATGCGATCCTCGCCGGTGTTGGCGACCTTGATCAGCGCCAGCTCGCGCTCGACATGCTCGCCATCCGCCGTCAGGTCGGCGACCCGGTGGACCGGCACCAGCCGGTCGAGCTGCGCCTTGATCTGCTGGATGATCATCGGCGTGCCGCTGGTGACGACGGTGATGCGCGACAGGCCGCGCGCCGTATCGACCTCGGACACGGTGAGGCTCTCGATATTGTAGCCGCGGCCGGAGAACAGGCCGATCACCCGGGCGAGCACGCCGGGCTCGTTATCCACCAGCACGGCGATGGTATGGCGTTCGATGGCTTCCAAGAATCAGGCTCCAGAATGGGCCGCCGGCGAAGCGAAGGCGGCATGTCGGGGAAGGCGGACGGGCGCTGCAGCAAGCAGCGCCTAGACGAGGACCATCCCCTCCTCCGAGGTCGGCTGCTCGGCATGATCCTCCGGCCCCAGCAGCATCTCGTAATGCGCGGCACCGGACGGGATCATCGGGAAGCAGTTTTCCTTCTGATCGACGCAGATATCGGCGATGACCGGGCGGTCCACCGCCAGCATCTCCTTGATGACATCGTCCAGCTGGTCCGGCCGTTCGGCGCGCAGGCCCACCGCCTGGAAGGCCTCGGCCAGCTTCACGAAGTCGGGCAGCGCCTCCGAATAGCTTTCCGAATAGCGCCCGCCATGCAGCAGTTCCTGCCACTGGCGCACCATGCCCATCCACTGATTGTTCAGGATGAACACCTTCACCGGCAGATTATACTGCGCCAGCGTGGACATCTCCTGGATGTTCATAAGGATCGAGGCCTCGCCGGCGATATCGACCACCAGCGCGCCCGGATGCGCGATCTGCACGCCCATGGCGGCAGGCAGGCCATAGCCCATGGTGCCGAGGCCGCCGGAGGTCATCCAGCGGTTCGGCTTCTCGAAATGGAAATGCTGGGCGGCCCACATCTGGTGCTGGCCAACCTCGGTGGTGATGAACACCTCGTCGCGCTCGCGGGTCAGCTCGTACAGCCGCCTGATCGCGTGCTGCGGCTTGATGGTCTTGTCGGACGGGCCGAACTTCAGGCTGTCGCGGCTCTTCCAGTTGTCGATCTGCTTCCACCAGGCGGCCAGCGCCTTGCCGTCCGGCGACAGCTTCTGCTTCTGCCAGCGGCCAACGATCTCCTCCAGCACATTGCCGACATCGCCGACCAGCGGCACGTCCACCCGGACATTCTTGTTGATCGAGGACGGGTCGATATCGATGTGGATCTTCTTCGAATTCGGCGAGAACTCGGTCAGCTTGCCGGTCACCCGGTCGTCGAACCGCGCGCCGACGCACAGCATGACATCGGCATTATACATGGCGAGGTTCGCCTCGTAGGTGCCGTGCATGCCCAGCATGCCGAGGAAATGCGGGTCGGAGGCCGGCAGCGCGCCGAGGCCCATCAGCGTCAGCGTGCAGGGATAGCCGGTCATCCGCACCAGCTTGGTCAGCAGCTCCGACGCGTGCGGGCCGGAATTGATGATGCCGCCGCCGCCATAGATGATCGGCTTCTTGGCGCCGGCCAGCAGGCGCACTGCCTCGTCGATGGCCGCACTGTCGCCCTTCACCTGCGGGCGGTAGCTCTTGTGCAGCCGCCCATCCGGCTTGCCGCCATAGGGCCCCTTGGCGAACAGCACGTCCTTCGGCAGGTCGATGACCACCGGGCCGGGCCGGCCATTGCTGGCGACATAGAATGCCTCATGCACCACGCGCGACATGTCGCGCACATCCTTCACCAGGTAATTATGCTTGGTGCAGGGGCGGGTGATGCCGGTGGTGTCGGCCTCCTGGAAGGCGTCATTGCCGATCAGATGCGTCGGCACCTGGCCGGTGAGGCAGACGATGGGGATCGAATCCATCAGCGCGTCGGTCAGGCCGGTCACCGCGTTGGTGGCGCCGGGGCCGGAGGTCACCAGCACCACGCCGGTCTTGCCGGTGGAGCGCGCATAGCCTTCCGCCGCATGCACGGCCGCCTGCTCGTGGCGCACCAGGATGTGGCGGATACGGTTGTTCTTGAAGATCTCGTCATAGATCGGCAGGACAGCACCACCGGGATAGCCGAAGATAACCTCGACGCCCTGATCCTCAAGGGCGCGCAGCAGCTGGGCAGCGCCGCTCATCTCCTCCTGGGGCTCGGTCGTCATCTTGTCGGTTGCCATCTTCATTCATCCTGTGGATGCGGTCGGTTTATGCGGTCACAAATCGCCCCTCGCCGCGCTTTCGGCGCGGGGGAGGCCGGAAGCTAGACCGTCAGCCCTTCGCGGTCAACCCAGATTGACGAATTTTCGAAAAGATTTCATCTCGCGGGCTTGTCGAATATTTCGCGCCATAGCCTGTCTCGAAAATCATGGCATCCTCCATCTGGTGCCGGAACCAGGTCACCTGCCGCTTGGCGTAGCGCCGCGTCTCGCGCTGCGCCTGGTCGATGGCGGTCTCCAGCGTCAGCTCCCCGGCCAGATGCGCCGCCAGCTCGCGCACGCCCAGCGCCTTCATCACCGGCAGCGCCGGATCGAGCCCGCGCGCGGCCAGCGCCCGCACCTCCTCCAGCGCCCCCATCTCCACCATCTGCATGAAGCGCCCGTCGCAGGCGGCATAGAGCGGGGCGCGCGCCGGCAGCAGCACGAAGGACAGGAAGTCGAGGCCGGTCGCCGCGCCCGTTCTGGGAGCCGCCTGCCAGTCGGCCAGCGAGCGGCCGGTCGCGTTCAGCACCTCCCAGGCGCGGATCAGCCGCTGCGTATTGCCGGGATGCAGCCGCGCGGCCATCACCGGGTCGCGCTCTGCCAGCCTTTCGTGAAAGCCGGGGCCGCCGAGCTGCGCATGCAGCGCCGTCGCCTCCGCGCGGAAGATGGCCGGCACCGCCGGCACCGGGGCGATGCCGCGCATCATCGTCTGCAGGTACAGCCCCGTCCCGCCGCACAGCACCGGCAGCTGGCCGGATGCCTGGACGCGCGCAATCTCCGCCAGCGCCAGCTCGCGCCAGCGCCCGGCCGAGCATTTCTGCGACCCGTCCAGCACGCCATAGAGACGGTGCGGCACGCGGCGCTCCTCCGCCTCCGAGGGGCGCGCGGTCAGCACCCGCAGATCGGCATAGACCTGCATGGAATCGGCATTGATGACCACGCCCCGGAACGCCTCGGCAATCTCCACCGCCAGCGCCGACTTGCCGCTGGCGGTCGGCCCGGCGACCACAATCACGGGCGCCCCTCCCGACATGGTCCCCGGCATCGTCATCGTATCTTCCCTTTTCCTGCCGCGCGCGGGGGGCTAGATAAGCGCGTTCCCATTGCGAGGTAACCCATGTCGTTCGTCCTGACCCTGATCGCCGATCCCGCCCGCCAGACGCTGGATGCCGCCCTGCTCGATGCCGCCGGAGCCGCCCTGACGGAGTCCGGCGCCACGCCCGGTTCCCGCGACTGGCTGGCCGAGGGAACAGCCCTCGACATCGCGCTGGAAACGGCAGACCCCGTGACGGCGGAAGCCGCCCTGCGCGACCGCCTCGCCGGTGCGCCCGTCGATATGGCGATACAGAAGCCGGACGGGCGGCGCAAGAAACTGCTGCTGGCCGACATGGATTCCACCATCGTCACCAGCGAGACGCTGGACGAGCTGGCCGCCTATGCCGGCCTGAAGGAGAAGATCGCCGCGATCACCGCGCGCTCGATGAATGGCGAGATCGATTTCGCCACCGCGCTGCGCGAGCGCGTCGCCATGCTGAAGGGCCTGTCGGCGGATGCGCTGGACCGGACCTATGAGGGGGTGGAGCTGACGCCGGGCGCGCGCACGCTGGTGCAGACCATGCGCGCGCATGGCGCCCGCACCGCGCTGGTCTCCGGCGGCTTCACCTGGTTCACCGGCAAGGTGCGGGAGCGTTGCGGCTTCCACCTCGACCGCGCCAATGTGCTGAATGTCGAGGCGGGCGTGCTGACCGGCACGGTGGCGGAGCCGATCCTCGACCGCGACGCCAAGCTGGCCGCGCTGAACGAGCTGGCCGCCGAGCTGGCCATCGCCACGGAAGCCGCCGTAACGGTGGGCGACGGCGCCAACGACCTCGCCATGCTGAAGGCCGCCGGCCTGGGTGTGGCCTTCCGCGCCAAGCCCATCGTGGCCGCAGAAGCCCGCTTCCGCGTGGACCACACCGACCTGACGGCGCTGCTATACTATCAGGGCTACCGGAAGGCGGAGATGGTGGGGTAGGGGGTGTTATGCTAGCCTGTCCACTTCAATATGCCAGCCTCCCTGCTTCAGGCAAAAGCACCTTGGTCCTCGCGCTAATATAAAGTGATAAGCCGCAAAACTTTGTTAACCGCTTGATACTCTAGCGCCGCCAAGAGCCTTATCGGCCTCGCTTCATTGACCGATGGCAGTTCAATGATGATATTGAATTTGTGGACATTGTGCTCAGCGTCGAATGCCATGTTGTAAATGTAGTTATCCAAAACCTTCTCCCTAATGCGGGCAGCAAGTTCAACGTTGCTCACATTCTCAAGTCCGGCGGCGGACATCGACCCCACCTTCTCGCACTTCAAATACGCAAGTTTTGCATCTTCAACACAGACCTTGAAGTCCGTGAATGGAAGCGGTGATGCGCTTATTGCGTTTAGAGAAAATTCGAGATCTTCCTCAAATCCCTCAATCACAGGGCGCTCGATCTTGTACGAGAGAAGCGTACCTTCGAGATATGATGGAACACTGCGACAAATATAGCCATTTTCCTCGAATGGGTAGCCGGACGTATTGACATCTTCGTCTAAGTCTAGATCGTCTTCGTGGCATTGAATGATAATGCTCCCATGCTTCACGCACACGTTCACAAGCATGGTTGAGATCAGCAATTTGAATACTGAAGAGTATGTTGTGTCCGCATAGCCAACATAGGCCCTGTAATCTGTCAGACCTTCATTAATGAGACGAACCATCGTTTCAGTCAGATTATTGATATAAACGATGAAAAATTGCGTGCTGTGTTCGAAATCGACCTCCCGCCGCAGCGTAACCGCGTCGTTCATGGCCATAAAAAGCATTGACTGACTCTCGTTATCGCCGAGGTAATCGCCAGCGAGAATGCTGTGATTGCTTTTACGATCAAAGAGCGGGATCAGCCGTTTAAATATGTCATAACCGTACCAGCTGCTGTCGATAGCCTTGCTATCAAATACCAATGCGATTTCACGCCGCTTTGTACTGGGAATCAAAGCGGTCTTAAGTCGGTCGTAGCTTACTCCTTTCCTGGCAAGCGCCTCTTCGACTAAGTGCCGTAGCGCCTGAATCTCTTTGTGCATCTGTTCGGGCGACACGTTGAATTGCCGGCGAATCACCTCAAGCATGACGTTATCGCGTGCATTCAGAGTATGGAGAGGTTTAGTCAACAGCTTGGTCATCCCCGCACCTCAATTTTACGAAAGTTATTTTCGTCTAATTTTGTTTTCCCCACACGTTTAGAGCTAGATAAAAAGAAATATCCACAAAAACCCGAGAATACAGAAATACTATATTCTGATTATAGTCTTTAACATTAAATAATTCGTCTTTCTCTCGTTGTCATGCCCGGACTTGATCCGGGCATCCAGGGGCCACAGGCTGAGACGTTTCAGGCAGGGCACCGCCCCTGGACCCTCGGGTCAAGCCCGAGGGTGACGAAAGAAGAAACTGTCCCACCGCACGATATCTGCCCGAGGGTGACGACGGAAGAGGGGCGTTTCCAAGGTCATTCTGCGATGTGTCGGGTCGCCCCCTTGCTCTCCTGCTGGCCCTCCCACTGGACAGGCGCGCCGTTATCGCCTTTGATCGCGCGATGATGCGCCCGAGCAGAACCACGACCCGAAAACCGGTCCCCCTGACGGCCCCCATAACGGCTTCCGTGATGGCCCACCCTTCCCTGATGGCAGGCTGAGCCGTGCCCGCTCTCGGTCCCGTTCTCTATATCGTCGGTCTGGTGCTGGCCCTGCTGGCCGGGGTGATGGTCATTCCCGCATTGGTGGATGCGCTGACCGGGCATGAGGACTGGCAGGTCTTCGCGGCCTCCGCGCTGATCACCCTGTTCGCCGGCGTGTCGCTGATGCTGACGACGCAGGGCACGCGCACCGTCTCGCTCAATCTGCGGCAGGCCTTCCTGCTGACCACGCTGCTGTGGCTGGTGGTGGCGCTGTTCGGCGCGCTGCCCTTCGCCTTTTCCGACCTGAAGCTGAGCTACACCGACGCCTTCTTCGAGGCGATGTCGGGGGTGACGACCACCGGCTCCACCGTCATCGTCGGGCTGGATACCGCCCCGCCGGGGCTGCTGCTGTGGCGCGCGCTGCTGCAATGGCTGGGCGGCATCGGCATCATCGTGATTGCCATGGGCATCCTGCCGATGCTGTCGGTCGGCGGCATGCAGCTGTTCAAGACCGAGGCGTTCGACACGCCGGAGAAGGTGCTGCCGCGCACCGCGCGGCTGGCCGGCGGGCTGGGCATGCTCTATGCCGGCATCACGCTGGCCTGGACCTTCATGCTGTATTTCGCCGGCATGAGCGGCTTCGACGCGCTGGCCCACGCCATGACCACGGTGGCGACCGGCGGCTATTCCACCAAGGACGCCTCGATCGGCCATTATGACAGCGCGCTGATCGACTATATCGTCGTGGCCGGCATGCTGGCCGGCAGCCTGCCCTTCATCGCCTATCTGAAGGCGGTGCGCGGCGATATGCGCATGCTGCTGCAGGACAGCCAGGTGCGCTGGTTCCTGTCGATCACCGGCGCCGCCGTGCTGCTGGCCGGGGGCTGGCAGTTCTGGACGCTGGACACCCACCCGCTGGAGGCGGTGCGCCATGCCGCCTTCAACTGCATCTCGGTGATGACCGGCACCGGCTTCGCCACCACCGATTTCGGGCTGTGGGGCGGCTTCGGCATGTCGCTGATGCTGTTCCTGATGTTCCTGGGCGGCTGCGCCGGCTCCACCACCTGCGGGGTGAAGATCTTCCGCATCCAGATCGCCTATGCCACGGCGCGCGCGCAGATGAAGCGGCTGCTGCGCCCGCATGGCGTGTTCATCCCGCATTATAACCGCAAGCCGGTGCCGGAGGATGTCTCCACCGCCGTCATCGGCTTCCTGATCACCTACATGCTGTGCTTCCTGCTGCTGTCCATGCTGCTGGGGCTGCTGGGACTCGACTTCGTGACCGCGATTTCCGGCGCCGCCACGGCGATCAGCAATGTCGGCCCCGGCCTGGGCGACATCATCGGCCCGGCCGGCAATTTCTCCACATTGCCCGACGCCGCCAAATGGGCGCTGTCGCTGGCCATGCTGATGGGCCGGCTGGAGCTGTTCACCGTCCTCATCCTGTTCGCGCCCTCCTTCTGGCGCGGCTGACCCCCCCTTCCTTTCAGGAGAGTCCTTCCGTGACCGATACCGCACGCGCCATCGCCATGATCCGCCGGCTGGTCGCCTTCGACACCACCTCGGCGCTGTCCAACCTGGCACTGATCGAGGATGTGAAGGCCTATCTGGCGGAATACGGCATCGACAGCCGGCTGACCTTCGATGAAGCGCACGGCAAGGCCAACCTCTATGCCACCATCGGCCCGAAGGACAAAGGCGGGGTGGTGCTGTCCGGCCATACCGACGTGGTGCCGGTGGAGGGCCAGATCTGGGCGACCGACCCGTTCGAGGTGGTGGAGAAGAACGGGCTGCTCTACGGGCGCGGCACCAGCGACATGAAGAGCTTCATCGCCATCGCGCTGATGCTGGTGCCGGAGCTGGTGAAGATGGAGTTGAAGACGCCGATCCATTTCGCCTTCTCCTTCGACGAGGAAGTCGGCTGTTTCGGCGTGAAGCACCTGATCCGCGATATCGTGGAGAATTTCCCGCTGCCGCGCGCCGTCATCATCGGCGAGCCGACGGAGATGAAGCTGGTCACCGCGCACAAGGGCGTGCAGGCCTACCGCGTGGAGGTCACCGGCGTCGCCGGCCATTCCAGCCTGCCGCAGAACGGGGTGAATGCGGTGTTCGCCGCCACCGACCTGATCCAGACCGTGAAGGCGATGCAGGAAGCGGCAAAGCAGCGCCCCAGCGCCGAGGCGTTCGAGCCGCCCTATTCCAGCTTCAATATCGGCCGCATCGAGGGCGGCACGGCGGGCAACATCATCCCGCAGAACTGCAACTTCTCGGTCGAGATGCGCATCGTGCCGGAGGATGACGGTGCGGCGATGGAAGCCGAGCTGCGCGCCGCCGTCGAGGCGCTGGATGCGGAGCTGAAGGCGCAGTCGCCGAAGGCCGGCGCCACCATGAGGCTGTTCGCCGCCGTGCCGCCGCTGAAGCCGGAGAGCGACGGCGTGGCCGAGACGCTGGTGCGCCACCTGACCGGCGTGAACCAGACCGGCGTGGTCGCCTTCGCGACCGAGGGCGGGCTGTTCCAGGAGGCCGGCATCTCCACCGTCATGTGCGGCCCCGGCTCCATCGTGCAGGCGCACCAGCCCGACGAGTTCATCGCCATCTCTCAGGTCGAGGAAGGCATCGCCTTCATGCGCAAGCTGTTCGCCTGGGCGGAAAAGACGGCGTAGGAGGCAGACTGTTTTTTGTTCGTCATCCTCGGGCTTGACCCGAGGATCCAGGGGCGGTGCCCTGCCTGAAACGTCTCAGACCGTGGCCCCTGGATTGCCGGGTCAAGCCCGGCAATGACAATTGTGGGGAATCGCCCCCTCACCCCACGGTGATGCGTTGCAGCGCGGCGCGGATCGGGTCGGGAATCGGCACCGGCTTCTGCGTGTCGCGGGTGACGAACACATGCACGAAATAGCCGTGCGCGGCGATCTCCGCCTCGCCTTCGCGGAACAGGCCGATCTCATAGCGCGCGGAGGAATTGCCGAGCCGGCCGATGCGCAGGCCGGCCTCCACCACATCGGGGAAGGCGATGGAGCGGCGGAAGGTGCATTTGCTTTCCACCGCCACGCCGATGACCGGGGCGCGGTGGATGTCCAGCCCGCCCGCGCGGATCAGGTAGGTACAGATCACCGTGTCGAAGAAGGAGTAATATTCGACATTGTTCACATGCCCGTAGATATCGTTGTCCTTCCAGCGCGTCGGGATGGACAGGAAATGCGGGTAGCGGTCACGGGTTTCGGCGATCTCGGTCTGCTCGCTCATACGGGCTTCACCCCGGCGAGGAAGTCCTTCAGCACATCCAGCGTGCGGTCCGGCTTCTCGATCATCATCATGTGGCCGGCGCCCGGCATCTCCACCGGGCGCGGGTCGGGCAGCGCCTCGGCCAGCGCGCGCCCGGCCTTGGGCGGGGTCATGCGGTCGGCGGCGCCGATCAGTACCAGCGCCGGCACCAGCACTTTCGCCGCGTCGTCCCGACCTTCCGCATAGTCGTTACAGGCGGCAAGGTCGCTGGCCAGCACGGCGGAGTCGCCGCGCTCCAGCAGCCGCAGGCTGGCGCCCGCGACCCACAGGCCCGGCGCGATATGCCCGCCAATATGGGCCGGCCGGCCGACGCCCCAGTTCACCATGCTGTCGATGGCGGCATGGTTGCCGGTGCGCGCGGCCTCCAGCAGGTCGGGATGCACCGGCATGTGCAGCGCCGCCCCCAGCAGCGCCAGCGCACTCACCCGCTCCTGATGGCGGGCAGCTGTCGCCAGTGCCACCAGCGCGCCCATCGAATGGCCGGCCAGCGCCGCCTTGGCGATGCCCGCCTTGTCCATGACGGCGGCCACCCAATCCGCCATCGCCGGGATATCCGGCAGCGCCGGACCTTCCGACCGTCCATGGCCCGGCAGGTCGAGCGCCAGCGCCGCCCAGCCATGGCTGGCGAAATAGCGCAGCTGGCCGGACCAGACGCTGCGGTCCATGCCGGCCCCATGCAGGAAGATCACGGCGGGCAGCGCCGGATCGAAATCGCGCCCGCCGGTCGCGGCGAAGACGCGCTTGCCCTCAACTGTCAGTTCCATGCTCTAGCCCTTTTGGGAGGCCTTCAGGCCCTGATCGAGATCGGCCAGCAAATCGGCCTCAGCCTCCAGCCCGACCGACAGGCGGATCAGCTCCTCGCCGATGCCGGCTGCCTTCAGCGACTCCGCATCCATCTGCTGGTGGGTGGTGGAGGCCGGATGAATCACCAGCGACTTGGCATCGCCGACATTGGCGAGGTGGGAGAAGACGGCCAGCCGCTCGATGAAGCGCCTGCCGGCCTCACGCCCGCCTTTCACGCCGAAGGTCACGATGGCCCCGGCGCCTTTCGGCAGCAGCTTCGCCGCCAGTGCCTTGTCGGCGTGGCTGTCGAGTTCGGGGTAATTCACCCAGGCGACCGCCGGATGCGCCGCCAGGAAGTTTGCCACCGCGCGGGCATTGCCGACATGGCGTGCCATGCGCAGCGGCAGCGTCTCCACCCCCTGCAACAGCAGGAAGGCGTTGTGCGGGCTGATGCAGGCGCCGAAGTCGCGCAAGCCCTCGGCGCGGGCGCGCATGATGAAGGCCAGCGGACCGTATTCCTCGGCAAAGTCCAGCCCGTGATAACCGGCATAGGGCTCGGTCAGGGTCGGAAACTTGCCGGATTTTTCCCAGTCGAAGGTGCCGCCATCGACCAGCATGCCGCCGATCGCCACGCCATGCCCGCCCAGCCATTTGGTCGCCGAATGCATGACGATGTCGGCGCCATGATCGAACGGTCGGCACAGATAGGGCGTGGCGAAGGTCGAATCGACCATCAGCGGGATGCCCGCCTCATGCGCGATCTTCGAGAGTTCCGGCAGGTTCGCGACTTCCAGCCCGGGATTGCCGATGGTCTCGCAGAAGACGAGGCGTGTCTCCGGGCGGATCGCCTTGCGGAATCCGTCAAGGTCGCGCGGATCGACGAAGCTGGCGGTGATGCCGAAGCGCGGCAGCGTGTGGGTCAGCAGATTGTGGCTGCCACCATAGAGCCGGTTGGAGGCGACGATATGGCCGCCCGCGCCCATCAGCGTGACGATGGCAAGGTGCAGCGCCGCCTGGCCGCTGGCCGTGGCGATGGCGCCCACGCCGCCTTCCAGCGCCGCCAGCCGTTCTTCCAGCACCGCAACGGTGGGGTTGGAAATGCGAGAATAGATGTGGCCGGAACGTTCCAGGTTGAACAGGGCAGCGGCGTGATCGACGTCTTTGAAGACATAGGATGTGGTCTGATAGACCGGCACGGCGCGCGCGCCGGTGGTCGGGTCCGGCTGCTGCCCGGCATGCAGCGACAGCGTATCGAACCGGAAGGCATTGGCGTCGGTCATGTTCCTGCGGCCCCTCTCCCTCACACTTTGGCGGCACTCTACACGCCACGCCAGCGGGGGCAAAGAGTTGCAGGAAGAAGCCACCAAAGGAAAAGGGCCGCCCCATAAGGACGGCCCCTCATTCCCATGACCGGAGCGGTGTTCCGCCCTCGATTTGTCTGCCCTGTTCAACTTGCCGAGTACAAGCGAGGCAAAGGGTAGTCATGAGCGGCAAGACTCGTCAAGCCGTTCGATTCAATAGTGACGAACGCGAGGAAATCCGCCGTTTTTACATGGATGGGTAGGGAATGATGGCAGCATGGAGGCGATTCGGCCGTGTGCTCGCCGATACGAAAAAAGCGCCGCCCTTGGGGGGCGGCGCTGAAGGAAGGGAGGCTTCACAGTCACCATGCGTCTCGCGTGATCGACCCGATTACGGCAAGAACGCAATAGAAGATTAGTATATTGTGGATATATTAACAAGAGATTACTAAAACACGGTATCTTCATACCAAATCGACTATCGACTCGACTGACTCGCAGTTGCAGCTGGCAGGTCGATTACTTTGCGCGCCCCATTTTAGCCGCAATTGCCGGCGTCTGTACTATCGTATGCGCACCCTCTATTGCGCGGTCCAGCCGCCATCCAGCGAATAGCTGGAGCCGGTCATGGTCGCCGCCGCGTCGGAGCACAGGAAGACCGAGAATTCGCCGATCTGTTCCGGCCGGGTGAATTTGTGCATCGGCTGCTTTTCGCCCAGCAGGTTGCGCTCCGCCTCGGCGACCGGGATGCCGCTGGCCTCGGCGCGGGCGTCGATCTGCTTCTGCACCAGCGGGGTCAGCACCCAGCCGGGGCAGATCGCGTTGCAGGTGATGCCGTCATTGGCGGCTTCCAGCGCCACCACCTTGGTCAGCCCGACCAGCCCGTGCTTGGCCGCGACATAGGCCGCCTTGTTCACCGAGGCGACCAGCCCGTGCGCCGAGGCGATGTTGATGATGCGGCCCCAGCTGCCCTTACGCATCAGCGGCAGGGCGGCGCGGATGGTGTGGAAGCTGGAGGACAGGTTGATGGCGATCACCGAATCCCAGCGTTCGACCGGAAATTCATCGACCGGCGCGGTGTGCTGGATGCCGGCATTGTTCACCAGGATATCGACGCCGCCCAGCAGCCCGGCCGCATCCTCCACCAGCCCGACGATCTCGTCCGGCTTCGCCATGTCGGCGGCGCTGTAGCCCACCGTCACGCCATAGGCCTGCTCCATGCCGCTCTTCAGCTTGTCGATCTCGCCGGCATCGCCGAAGCCGTTCAGCATGATGTCGGCGCCCGACGCGGCCAGCGCGCGGGCGATGCCGAGGCCGATGCCGCTGGTCGAACCGGTAACGATGGCGCGCTTGCCCTTCAGATTTACGCTCACTGTGTCGTTCCTCGCTAAAATGAAATCCGTGCCGATGGGCGTTCAGCGCCGGAACAGCGATTCGGCGCTGCTGCGGTGCTTCGTCTTCTTCTCGATATCCTGCCGGACGCGGGCGATCTCCGCCTCCAGCTCGCCGATATAGGCTTCCAGCTCCTCCACCGACATCGGGGCGAGATTGCGCTGCTGCGGTTTCGCGGCGCGCGGCAGCAAATCCTCCGGTTCCATGGTGCCTCCTCCCAACTGCCGTCCGTGTTGTCCCGTGGCGTCGATGCCCTCGGGGGATGCCTTCGGTACTTGCAAGACGGCAAGGAGCATAATAGAGGACAAGGGAATTCCGAAATGGGGAGGATATGGATTATGGCTCTGCCAGAGATGATGCGCGCCATTGAGATCGCGCAGCCCGGCGGCCCGGAAGTTCTGCGGCCGGCCAAGCGCCCGCTGCCGAAGCCCGGCCCCGGCGAGGTCCTGATCAAGGTCGAGGCCGCCGGCGTAAACCGCCCGGACGTGCAGCAGCGCAGCGGCAACTACAACCCGCCGCCCGGCACCACCGATATTCCGGGGCTGGAAGTGGCCGGCACCATCGTCGAGGTGGGCGAGCATGACCCGGCCGCCGAGCTGGAGGGGCTGTACCCGAACCCGCTGAACTGGAAGACCGGCGACAAGGTGTGCGCGCTGGTGGCCGGCGGCGGCTATGCGGAATATTGCGTGGCCCCGGCCCTGCAGTGCCTGCCGGTGCCCGACGGCTATTCCATGGTCGAGGCGGCGGCCCTGCCGGAGACCTATTTCACGGTCTGGACCAACGTGTTCGACCGTGGCCGGCTGAAGCCGGGCGAGGTGTTCCTGGTGCATGGCGGGTCCAGTGGCATCGGCACCACCGCGATCCAGCTGGCGAAACAGTTCGAGGCGCGGGTGTTCGCCACCGCCGGCAGCGACGAGAAGTGCAGGGTCTGCGAGGAGCTGGGCGCGGAGCGCGGCATCAACTACAAGACCGAGGATTTCGCCAAAATCCTGAAGGATACCTGCGGCGGCGCCGACCTGATCCTCGACATGGTGGGCGCGCCCTACCTTGAGCGGAACCTGGACGCGCTGCGCACCGAAGGCAGGCTGGTCATCATCGCCGTGCTGGGTGGTGCCAAGGCGGAGCTGTTCATCCCGACGCTGATGATGAAGCGGCTGACCGTCACCGCCTCCACCCTGCGTCCGCGCAGCGTGATGCAGAAGGCACTGATCGGCCGCGACCTCTACCGCGAGGTCTGGCCGCTGCTGGCGAAGCGGACGCTGCGTCCGCTGATCCACGAGACGATGAAGCTGGAAGATGCCGCGAAGGCGCACGCCCTCATGGAATCCAGCACCCATATCGGGAAAATCATGCTAGAAATCTGACGATCTGGGTAAACAGGACCATCCGGAGCGGCGGCCGCGAACGTGGCCGCGCGCCCGGAGGCCTTACCCATTCGGTTGAAATAGGGTATTTCCAACCAACCTATATCGCGTCTGGCGGCTGCTGGAATGGCCGCCAATCAGGAGGAATCATGGCCGAATTGTTGATGCCGAAGGCGACCGCCGTCTGGCTGGTCGAGAATACTGCGCTCAGCTTCGAGCAGATCGCTGCCTTCTGCGGGCTGCACCCGCTGGAAGTCCAGGCGATCGCCGATGGCGAGGTCGCGACCGGCATGCAGGGCCTCGACCCCGTCGCCAACGGCCAGCTGAGCTGGGCGGAGATCGAACGCTGCACCAAGGATCCCAAGGCGCGGCTGGAAGCCTCGGTCCGCACCGTCGAGGTGCCCGAGCAGAAGCGCAAGGGGCCGAAATACACCCCGATCTCCAAGCGCCAGGACAAGCCCGACGCCATCGCCTACCTGCTGCGCTATCACCCGGAACTGTCGGACGCTCAGATCGGCAAGCTGCTGGGCACGACCAAGCCGACCATCCAGGCGGTGCGCGACAAGAGCCACTGGAATTCGTCCAGCATCCGCGCGCAGCATCCGGTGCAGCTCGGCCTGTGCACCATGAAGGACATGAACGCCGCGCTGATCAGCGCCCGCGCCAAGCGCCCGGAGCAGGTCATCAAGACCGCCGAGGAGACTGCCGCGGAAAGCGCTGCCGCCAGCGAGAGCGACGTGGCCAGCAACGAGTCGCCGTTCGCCGACACCTCGGTCACCGGCGGGCTGACCTTCGACGAGCGCAGCGACAGCGACGATTACGAGTCCGGCGGACGCTACGACCGCTGAGCGGCCGTCCTCGTGACCATCTGAAGAGGGGCGCCCCACGGCGCCCCTTTTTCATATTTCCCTCTCCCCTTGCGGGAGAGGGTTGCGCAGCCTTATCGAGCCATAAGGCGAGATTAGGCGGAACTGGGTGAGGGGGTATCGCACTGGCCGAGCCGCCGCCGCCCCCCGCGCACGGGGGCGAGCACCCCCCCCCCGCCCGGGGGGGCGGGGGGGTTTGGTGGCTCGTGAGAGTGG